>CAUQBM010000003.1:0-82527 GCA_963516705.1 uncultured Candidatus Saccharibacteria bacterium
TTGAAGGGCAGTCGATTGCATAGCAATAATTTCATCATCCAAGCCTTCGCATTTGGTCAGTGCTATTATCTCTGGACGCTCCGCCAATGATTCAGAATATTTTTCCAGCTCGCGACGAATTGCCTGATATTTCCCTGCCGGGTCATCGCTATATACATCAATCATATGAAGTAGCACGGCCGTTCGCTCAACATGACGCAAAAACTGATCGCCCAAACCCTTACCTTCTGACGCACCCTCGATCAACCCCGGAATATCAGCAATCAAAATCGACCCATCGTCAACATCAGCCACTCCCAAATTAGGTGTCAAAGTCGTAAACTCGTAATTAGCAATCTCCGGACGCGCATTAGAAACCACACTCAGGAACGTCGACTTACCAGCGTTCGGAAAGCCAACCAAACCAACATCGGCCAATAATTTCAATTCCAGCTCTGCCTCAAATTCCTCGCCAGTCTCACCAAGTTCAGCAATTTTAGGTGTTTGGCGTGTGCTGGACGTAAAGTGTGCATTTCCGAATCCACCATCTCCACCGCGAGCCACCACTGCCTGCTGCTGATCTTCTGTCAGATCCGCAATTACCATACCGTCGCGCTTTACCAGAGTACCCATTGGCACCTTAACAATTAGTGGAGCGCCACTTTTTCCTCGTTTATTACGTTTTCCGCCATCGCCGCCTTTTTCAGCCTTAAGTTCCGGTTTATATCTAAAATTCAAAAGTGTGTTAAGATCTTTTGTCGCCAAAAAAACAATATCACCACCACGACCGCCATCGCCGCCATCGGGACCGCCCTTATCGACATATTTCTCATGACGAAAACTGACTACACCATTACCGCCTCTACCGGCGCGCACTAAAACTTTTGCAATATCTACAAACATATCTTTAGTATACCAAAAAGCACCCCCGAGAGATAGCGGAGGTGCTAATATTAACTAGTTCTAGTGGATATATAGATAACCGCCTGCACCATTGAGCGTACGGTGAGTAATGATTCCATAGCCTGCGTAGTTCATGTCGCTAACGTAAACCACACCGTTTTCAACTCGCTCAACAATACCAACGTGACCATAATATCCGGCAGTCGTCTGGAATATTGCACCAGGCGCTGGCGTATTATTAACTACGAATCCAGCAGCACGAGCACTTGTAGCCCAAGTATTAGCATTACCCCAGAAGCTACCAATTGGACGGCCAAGCTGCAAACGACGCTCGTATGCATACCAAGTACAGTTACCAGCCGCATAACGGTTGCCAACAGAAGCGGTCAACCAGCTTCGACTTGCACTCGTGGTAGTAGATGATGCCGAAGAGTATCGATTTCCGTACGACCTGCTTCGCGGAGCAACATAACCAGGTCGCTCATTTTCTGGAAGTTCACCTCCAGGCAACACAATTCTAGAGCCAGTAGACAGCTTGGCGCCGTCATCGATGTCATTGTATAGAACAACACGCTCAGCGCTCGTCTTATACTTTTCTGCCAGAGATTGGGCAGTATCGCCGTCTTTAACAGTATAAACAACACCGTCAACGAGAGGCACAACTAGAGTCTTATTCGGCTCTACAGCGTCCGAAGTTGTATTATTAGCCCAACGAAGCGTCTGAGATGAAATCTTAAACTTCTTAGCAATAGACTCCATCGTATCGCCCTCTTTGGTTACATAAGACGAAATACCACGTGCAGCCGAAGTGTCTGGCTTAACAATATCAGGTTTTGTTATAACTTCTGTATCATTCTGAGAAAGATTCTTCTTAATTGTTAGTGAAGTTTCAGATTCACGCAAATCACCAGCCGAAGGCAATTCTGCCGTTTCTGCCAAGTTAGTCACAGCATTAGCTGCCGTTAATTCATCTACTGAAGCTGTTTTAGACTTAGCAGACTTAGATACCGATGAAACACCAGTAGCTTCAGATGATGCCAAAGTTTTTGATCTTTCAGCGGATACATTACTACCGCTATTACCGTAGACCAAAAATGATATAGTCAATAAAAATATTCCACCGTAGATTGCAAATGATTGCAGTTTACGTTTCTTACTCCGAAGAGATGTAAAATGGTTACGAATAATCGTTCTCCTTGCGCCAATGTTACCACTAGCGCCTCTACCAAATTGTCTTTCTTCTCGCAATAGAACAGGATATGTTGTCGACCTAATTGATTATTATTATTCTACATTAGTTTTGCTATATCCGTAGCGACAATTTTGGCAGGTCATTTATCGTAATTCACCCCTGTTGATAAATTAGACAAATGATCTAACATCTATTTTACACAATATTGACAATAAAGTCAATAAATTTTATAAAATGCGTTTTTGTCAAGAAATCTGGCACTTCTTTTGACAGTGAGCTTTGACATTAGCTTCGTGCTCTTCGTTGGTTTTCGCAAAATACGTAATATCATCATCGCCACTCAGGAAATATAGATAATCAGAGTTTATTGGATCAGCAGCGGCATTCAACGCGCTCAAACTAGGCGAAGCAATTGGTCCAGGAGTTAAGCCTTTTTGAATGCGTGTATTATATGGCGATTTAAGGTTTGGCGAGCGCTCTACCCCTGTTTTGTCAGCAATATATTGATATGTTACATCAGAGCCAAGCGGCATATTGGCTTTCAGGCGGTTGTAAAATACACTAGCAATCTTACGCTGATCCTCGCAAGTTTCCGCACCAGACCCACAGCCAATCGATTCGCGCTGGATAATCGACGCTAGAGTTATCCCTTGATATAAGGTCAGCCCACGAGCTTTAAATTTCTCCTCCAGATTATATTTCTTAACAATTTTCTCCAGATGATCAATTGAACGCTGCAAAACCTGTTCTGCAGTTTCGTCTGGGGAAATATAGAATGTTTCACCGTAAATATATCCTTCAAGCCCAGCATTTTCCGGTCTACCCGCAAAAACTAGACTGTCATACTTAGCGGCAAATGCCTTTTTTATCTGATCGTCCGAGAATCCCGCCTTAAGCAACACGGATTCAACTTCTCTGCCGTCAGAATTCTTTATTTTTTTATTCAAAGTCGATCCAGGATAAAATGTTATAGCAATCTCATCAGTTTTACCGCTGGTCAAATGATTAATTATCTTATCGACAGATTGCGAAGATTTTACAGAATAAACGCCAGCCTTAAACTTGCTCGCTGAGTTGTGGAGTCTTGTGTAAATAGAAAACGCTAAAGAGTTTTTGATAATTTTATTATCCTCTAAAGTTTTGGCAATATCACTAGATCTCATACCTTCTTTAATATTAATTCTGAAGGTTTGCTGACTATTTACGTCGACAGGAGAAAGCATCTGCTTATACCACACCGTTGCCCCAAGGGCGCCGATTCCAGCGATAGCCACAATTATTGACAACACTAATAGCCAAATACGTTGTTTACGAATTTTCATAGTTCTCCTCCAAAAAATCCTGCAAAATTATGCTAGCAGCCTCCGCATCAATCTCGCCCTTATCTTTAATTTTATTCCCTAGTCTCTGCTCAGCCTGCACACTCGTTAAAGATTCATCTTGAAAAACAATCTCCGTATCAAGCTCAATGTCTTCAAATTGCTTAACAAATTCTTCCACAAATTCCGTCTGCTTTGTTGGTTCACCAGATTGATTTCGTGGATAGCCCACTACGATCGTATCAATATCATGCCTCAATACTAGCTCTGTTATTTCCTGGACGATATTTTCATTATTCTCCAACCAACCAAACGGCACAGCGATCTTCACTTGCGAATCCGCCATAGCCAAACCAATTCGCCGCGATCCAACATCCAGCGCTAAAAAATTTTTACTTGACATCTTTTATCTTAAATTCGACATTAATCTTATTGATATCTTTTGGAACAGATTTAACCCAAAATGGCGAGAATTTAACATCGACATCTTCAACGCCTTCGATAGATTCAATAGCAGACTGAACCTCTCCGTAGCTCTTGCCTTTGGCTTGATCCTTTACGTTCGCTTCTTTAATATCTGGACCAACCTTACCATTCGTAGTTAAGCGCACGGTCTGTGTATTATGCGCCTTAGAAAATTGTGAGAACGCAACCTTGCTTACTCCATTGTCATAAATTCTCTGCGACTTCTTACCGGAAATCTCCTCTTTAAGCTTTGCTTCCACAAAGTTTTTTAGCTCATTCTTATCAATAGCCAATGCGCTGGCGGTAATTGTCGATTTCAGAGTTACAGCTCCAGTCGCTTCGCCATCTACCGCTATACTTGAGTTAGGATCTGATCGATTTTCAACGTAGCTTTCCGTTATAACCGTTGCCGAATCGCCAAATGATGACAACAATTGCTCTTTTAATCCATCAATCTTCTTTTCGCTCAGCTTGCTTTTTGCCGATTCTATATCGCTAGCCGTCACAACCGTTGCAGTTTTATCGGTGCCGCCACTAGTAGCAGATCGTAGCGACGCAGAAATGTCATCAACCGAAATACTCATACTGCCAGTGGCTGCATTATACTGAGCCCCGCCCTCACTGGCGGTAATTACGCCAGAAGCAGATCCCGGACAAATATACCCAGGGCAACTACGCTGATAAGAGCCGCCTGGAACAGTCACAGAAGAATTTAAAGTGTAAGATAGTCCACTATTCTTTAAAATTGTACCAGCTGCAATAGTAACACTATCTGGGGAAACATTCTTAAAAACCACCACTCCGGTCGCCTTTTCTCCGACGTTCTTCTTGCCCGTAGCAGAAAATTCAACACTAACTTCCTTTGCTAATTCTTTCTTTACAGGCTTAATGACATTAGATTTTGCGCTTGTAGTGGCTGTTTCATTCAAGCTGACGGTATCACTGACTGTCATACTAGTAGTCCTTGCTGAAATAACGACCGTGGCATGTGGGGCAAACCAAATTGCCCAAACCAAAAATACGATCAAAAGTAAGGCGCCGCCTCCAATTAACAAGAACTTCTTACGAAATGTATTAAAATCAGGGACTTTCGGTTTTTTAACCATCTTTTTCAGAGAGTCCAACCCCTTAGACTCCTTCTTGTTTGCGTCAGCTATAACATTATCTACGGCAGAGTCTTCATCAGATTTCTTTGATCTTTTCGCGGAATCCGCCATATCTCCAACCGCCAGTTTGCCGCCATCAATCACATCATTGTCGTCATCAACTTTCAGGACTGGAATCTCCGCAATTTCCGGCTTACTCTGAAGTGTTTTTGCAATAGGAATTTTCGCCGTTGCCGCCAATCCAGCCAAAACCGAATCATTCGTGATTAATACAATTCTCTTATCCGCCGAAGTTGCCGCCCGAGCTAGTAATCGAATATTGACTGCACTCTGTAAAACGCCAATTCTTCGAGGCGGTACCAACGCAATAATTCGCTCTTTCGACGCCTTAATCTTACTAATTATCGTCGTAATGTCGTCTTCTACATCGATATAAATAACGTCTTTATTCATTTTAAATCTTTAATAACCTATTTACTTTTTCAACTAAACTATTACCGTCTTGACTACCGATAATTGTATCATATCCAACTCGCAACAAACCCATTGCAGTTACAAATGTGTGATCGCTAATATCCCCAGTTTCATCAATTATCCCTGTAATATCACTTGGATTGATATATTGAACCACAGGTTTCTTAGTAAAAGGCAGATCTTCTGGCCAGCGTCGAGTTTTTAGAGCTTCAGTAATTTTCTTTAGGCTCGATCCGCCGCCACACAGCAAAATCCTATTCGGCAAATAATCGACATTATCAAAATCGCTCAGCGCCAATTCAACGCCTGATAGCCAAACTTCCAAAGTCTTGTCGATCGCCGCGTCAACTTTTTTCTTTACGCTAGGCTTCAAATTCTCATTATCAATATTCAACTTCAACTTTTCTGCATCCTTGAAGCTTAAATCCAGGTCAGCCGCAATAGTTCTAGTGAAACTTCGTCCACCAATACCAAACATCTTTGTACCTTCGACTCCGCCGTCATTAACAACTGCAATATCCGTCGTGCCGCCACCAATATCTGCTAGAATCGCCGTGAAATTGCTATCCGTATCCGATCCCAAAACGCTCCTACTCACCGCAAATGGCTCGGCAGCCACAGCCACCAAATCCAGCGCAAGTTCGTCCGCAACCTTCTCCAGCGCGCCGATATGAACCATCGGAGCAAACGCCGTGTAAATCTGCACCGCCACATCTCGCCCCTGAAAACTAATCGGATTCGAAACTTTATAGCCATCAATATGGATACTCACCAGCGCTGAGTTGACCAGCTTCACTTCAACATCCTCATTGCCGGTTTCCAGTGCAATTTGAGCCTGAGCCTTTCCTTGAGCCCGCTCCTGAACTTTCTCAATGATGAACTCCATCTCGGCAATGTCTAGTGGCTTATTTGGCTGCGGCCTGCGATAGCGAATAGTATTCGTAACGCCCTTAACTAATTCGCCCGCAATGCCGATAACAACTCGCTTACCTTGAACGCCAGCTTGATCTTCAGCTTCAGACAGAGCCTCCTCGCAATTCGCTACAACCCCAGCAATATCAGCAATCGCACCGCTGTGCATATCGCCCATTTCCTGCTGTTTTCGCCCAACGCCAATAATCTTCAGTTCGTTGTCTTTAACTTCAGCGATTAACGCCTTAACCACTTCCGTACCAATATCTAAGCTAACCAATAGTTCGCGACTATCTTTATCAGACTTCTTTAACATGTCTTTCAATGCCATATAAGAAATATTATATAACGCTTGTGATTTTAGGGCAACAGTTAATTATCTATCTTAAAACAGCCTTGATTCGACGAATTCCAGCCGAACTAGATTCTTCTTTGGTGATTTTGAATCGCCTGCCATCTTCGGCCAAAACTCCAGTATGTTCGACATGTGGACCACCACAAACTTCAAAGCTGACAACATTATCATCCTTGCCAATGGAATAAACCTTAACTTCGTCGCCGTAACGCTCGCCGAACGCACCAATTGCACCCATGCTCAATGCCTCATCGGTCGGATAAACAGCAAAACTAACTGGCAAATCCTCATCAATCCAAGCATTAACTTGATCTTCGACCGCCCGTTTTTCTTCTGGCGTCAATTTATCGTGATTAAAATCAAAGCGCAATCGATCGGCGGTAATATTACTTCCGTGTTGCTGTAAATCTGGCGCATTCAAAACCTTGCGTAACGCCGCACCCAACAGATGCGTCGCCGTGTGATATTTCAGATGAATAGAGTCATGACCTTCCAAGCCACCGCTAAATTGCCCCTTGCGAGCCGTCTTAGAGCGCTGCCTCTGCTCATCCATTTTCTTAGCAAATTCATCGCGCCAATTGTCCGAAAGTTTAATTCCTTGTTTATACGCCTCTTCCGTACTGAGCTCCACCGGAAAACCGAAAGTATCGTACAAAGTAAACAACTCTTCACCGGTCAAGCCATCGTCAATGTAGCGCTGCATTTGTCGCAAGCCTTTTCTTAGAGTCTGGCGAAAAGCTTTTTCTTCCTTAACGAGGACAGCAATTATATTGTCGCGATTATTCTTCACCTCTGGAAAATCGGCTTCGTATAAATCAGCAATCGTCGGCACAACTTCTTGCAGGAAATTCTGCTCGATACCCAAATCAAAACTATAACGAATTGCCCGACGGAGCAGACGACGCATCACATAGCCCTGCTCTTTATTGCTTGGCACACACCCATCAACCGCCATAAACGTCGCAGCCCTCAGATGGTCAGCAATCACTCGCATACTTTCGGTATGCGAAGCGTAATCCTTGCCGCTCAGATCTTGCAGCTTTTCAATAATCGGCCAGAGCAAACTAATCTTAAAGACGTCAGGATCATTATTTACTGCAGCTGCGATTCGCTCAAGTCCAGATCCATGGTCAATATTTGGCTTATCAAGCGGCTCAAATTTTCCCTCGGCAACTTTTTTATACGCCATAAACACGTTATTGCCAATCTCCATAAATCGACCGCAATCACAGTTCGGATGACAATTTTCACCAAATTTTGGATCATGCTCAATGAAATCAAACTCATAAAACATCTCACTGTCTGGACCGCACGGATCGCCAACCGGAGTAGTTTCTGGACCGCCATTACGACTCCACCAGTTTTTACTGCCGTCATAAAAGAAAATTCTTTCACCTGGATTTACACCACGCGCCGCGCCCTGCTCTTCACTACCGATGTCTGCCATTTTTGCATCGATGCCCTTTTCTGCAAACTTTTTCTGCCACAATTTAGCCGCTTCAACATCTTTCTCAATATTATATTCCGGTGCACCAATAAAACACGTTACATACAATCTCTGCGGATCAAGACCAATTTCCTCAGTCAAAAACGTCCACATCCAGCCAATTTGCTCTTCCTTAAAATAGTCGCCCAAACTCCAGTTTCCAAGCATCTCAAAAAACGTTGTATGGCGATTATCGCCAATATCATCAATGTCCTGCGCTCGCAAACACGTTTGAGAATCGGCAATCCTCTTACCTTCAGGATGTGCCTCACCAAGCAAGTACGGAATCATCGGCTGCATTCCGGCGCCCGTAAATAAAGTTGTCGGGTCATTAGTTAAAATCAACGGCGCACGCTCAACAACGGCGTGACCTTGTTTTTTATAAAATTCAAGATATTTGCTACGTATTTTTTGGGCATTCATGAGTGTTATTATACCATAAAATAACCCCACCTTACAGATGGGGTTTATAGGTCAAATCGCCAATCTCAACAGATTATTCAGCTACTTCTTCAGCTGGCTCTTCTTTCGGTTGATTCTTGCGAAGTTTTTCTGGATTGCGGATGGCTTTATGCTTGTCAGCTGAGACTTCCTTAACCCACTTTGGCAACTTAACGCCAGCTTCTTTCAATAGCTTAATTACGCGCGGTGTTGGCTGTGCACCATTGTCCAAATATTTCTGAGCCAATTCAACTTGGATATTTGATTCTTTAGTGTGTGGGTTGTAGCTACCGACATAAGCGACTACACGACCGCTTGATGGATGACGATGTGCTTCTTGTACCGCCAAGCGATATACTGGATAACCTTTGCGACCCAAACGTTGCAAACGAATTGCTAGCATAAAATTAATTCTTCCTTTAACTCTACGTTTTATTATTCCTTACTTTAGAACAGTTTACACTATTTTTCCTATAACGTCAATCTGTTTTCACGATTCCGCCACCCAAACATTCATCGCCGTCATATATTACCGCAGATTGACCCTCGGCTACGGCACGCTCCGAAGCAGAAAGATGCACAATATCTCCGTCAATTTTCGCGTCGAATAAAACACCTCGATGACGCAGCCGAACCTGTACATTCTTATCTTTATGCGGCGCTTGGTTAATCCAATGAATATCCACTAACCCAAGCTCTTTTCGCCACAAACTTTCATTATCAATCGAGCGCGACACATAAACCTCATTTTTTTTCATATCTTTGCCGACGACATAGTACGGTAATCCGCCACCAACATTCAAACCATGACGCTGACCGAGTGTATAAAAAATTGCGCCGTCATGTTTACCGACGACAGATCCCGTCTGCTGATCAATGATGTTTCCTGGCGCAGTTTTAACATATTCCGACAAAAACTCGCGAATTCCAACTTGCCCAACAAAACAAATTCCCATTGATTCCTTTTTGCTAGCCGTCCACAAACCGCGTTCTTTCGCCATTTCGCGAACTTCCGCCTTAGTGAAATCGCCCAACGGAAATATGGTTTTTGACAAAGCTTCCGAAGTCACTCGATATAAGAAATACGTTTGATCTTTATTATCATCACGAGCGCGTAACAATTTAGCCGACGAAGACGATTCATGAACAACGCGCGCATAATGCCCTGTCGCGATATAATCCGCTCCAGCCGCCAACGAAGCCTCTAAAAATATCTTAAACTTCACTTCTTGATTACACATAATATCTGGGTTTGGCGTGCGACCCGCTTGATATTCGCGAATCATATAATCGACAACGTTTTGCTTGTATTCTTTCTGGAAATCAAAAACTCGAAAATCAATGCCCAAGCCAACCGCCACACGCTTGGCGTCAGCAACATCTTCCGCCCACGGACAATGCATTCCAGGAAGATCTTCCGACCAGTTTTTCATATAAACACCCGTTACGTCATAGCCCTGCTCAACCAAAAGTGCTGCAGCCACAGAGGAATCCACGCCGCCCGACATTCCAACAAAAACTTTCTTACTCATCTGGACAACCCCAGGGCGAATAGCCCAATTCTCATTAATTCACCCATTGCCAGCCACCAGCCCCACGGAGTCAACCACCACAACGAACTCCAGTTTTTATCAGAAGCTACAGGATGACTTCGAATCTTCACATCGTTAAATTGCGCTGAAAATTCGAGTTGCGCCCGACGCATATGATATCCACTCGTCACCAAAATCACATCTTCAATTTTTCGCGAATCGACAATTTTCTTCACCTCGGTGGCGTTTTGTCTGGTCGTTTCGGAAGACTCGTCCATAACAATGGCTTTCTCAGGAACTCCACTATTAATCGCCCGCTGATACATAGCCTTAGCATTAGATGGGCCAGTCTTATCGGCCGCCGCGCCCGACACAACAATCAGCGGCGCCCAACCTTCTTTATACAGTTTAATAGCCTCGTCGGTTCGCGCATTCGTATCGCCACCACTGACAACAACTATCGCATCAGCCTTACGACAATCACCCTCGCCCACGCTTTGACATTTACCCAAATCATTCGGCGACAAATATGCGCTAAGCCCAAAAATCACCAAAGCAGCAAAAATAATCAAGCCAACTAGTTTATGAATCATCGACGAGTCCTCTTCATTTCCGCTTGCACAGCCTCAATGATAAATTCGCCAGCTCGCTTTATATTCTCATCATTATTCAACTTACCTAAGGTAAGCCTTAGACTTCCGTCAATTTCTACTTCACTCAGACCAACACTCGCCAGTACATGAGAACGCGTCCCGGAATTAGCCGCGCAAGCACTCCCCGTAGCCACTAAAACCCCACGAGATTCTAACAAAAACACCAATCTTTCAGCGTCAATTCCAGAAAATGATATATTCAAAAAACTCACCAAACTTTTTTTCATATCTGACGATATCAACATCTCAGGAAAAGCTTGCTTCAAATCTTTTGCTAAATTCTCTCGTAGTTTTCGCAGTCGCTTCACTTCGGCAGAACGTCGTTTTTGTGCTAATTCCAAAGCAGTCGCAAAACCAACCACGCCAGCAACGTTTTCAGTTCCACTACGTAGACCCAATTCTTGACCGCCACCAAAAATATTGGCTTTCAATATAACGCCAGGTCGCACCCACAATAAACCAACTTGTTTTGGACCGTAAACTTTCGCCGCAGATAATGTCAATAAATCAACGCCCAGCCTTTTAATCTTCACATCAATTAAAGCCGCCGCCTGCGAAGCATCTGTATGAAAAATCAACGGTAAAGGTTCATCATTTTCTTGGCGCCTAAGTCGCTCGGCTTTTACAATTTCCGCAATTTCTTCAATTGGCTGAATATAGCCCAGCTCGTGATTTACTAGCGCAATACTAACAAATCCAACGTCTGGCGTTAACATTTTTTTAACCGTGTTCGGGTCTATTCGTCCATTTTTCATTGGCGGAATTAGCCTTACTTCCGAACGTGCTTTTGCGGAATTAATCACCGAATCATGCTCAATTGCCGAAATTAAACTTACGCCATTTACTGCATTGAACGCCAAATTAACAGACTCAGTTGCTCCAGCTGTCATTATCAATTCATCAGCCATCACACCCAAGCAGCGCGCCAGCCGAGCCTTCGCGTCTTGATACTCACGCTTTGTAAATATTGCTGGAGCGTACGGACTAGACGGATTGAAAAACTTTTCAGAAAAATATGGTAACATCGCCTCAACCACCAACGGGTCCATTGGCGTGGCAGCAGCATGATCAAGATAGATATAGTCTTTATTCACTTTTTTATTATATCAAAGCGGCCGACCGGTTTGCGGATCTTTCTTATACAATTGTCGAGAAACTCGCTCGTAATATTCCTTAGTTGCCAAGACAAAATTCTGAAGCTCGTCGCCCTCCAAATAGCTATAGCGATAATTCGGCTGAATCTTCAAGATTCCCTTTGGTTGCACTTCATAACGCGTAGTCAATTCTTGCCGACCACCCTTACCATCAGCAACTTCTTCATACCAAATCCAAGTATCTTTATCTAAATTAAAAAATTCTCGTCGCGCAACATACGCCGGCTTCTCGCCAAAAATTGTTGCGCCAATTTCACTTTCCAATTGGATTAGCTCGCGCTCGGTAAATTTCTTTAATGGACGATCTTTTTTACGGAATTTCAACAAAGACACCGCGTCACTGTCATCAGCAAAAACCAAACTTCGTACTTTTTTCAAAAACTTAGTCACTTGCAACTCTCCTCGGCTTTGCCTTTACGAAAGGATTGAAGCAAGCCACCAATCTCCCGCACAGTTTTAAGCGGATTGTTGTTAATGTAGTCAAGACTTTTTTCATAACCGCCAAGTGCTTGATTACATAAATCAACCGCCGCGTTATTAGGGATATTCGCTACGTCAAACGCAGTCTTCCCCAATTCAGGGCTTACTTTAGAATTGTCACCGCGCTGCTCGGCGTCAGAAAAAATAGCGGCAAGTTTTTCGCGAGCTTCAATTTCAGGTGTTTTTGTAACACATTCCGGCGTACTATTCATTTTCTCCACTTTCAAATGCCAAAAAGTTCTTTTGTGTTGTGAAGAGTAGCTTGGCTTAAAACATCAAAATCAATATTTCGCTGCTTCGCCCAATATTCAGCCACCAATCTCACATATTCTGGCTTGTTTATATTACCACGAAATGGCGCTGGTGTCAAGAACGGCGCGTCAGTTTCTAGCAATAATCGCTCCAGCGGGATTGAAGCGAACAATTCTTTCTGCAATTGATCCTTTGTAAACGTACTAATTCCATTAAGTCCAACGTACAAATTTCGCGAAAAACCTTTTTCCAAATTTTCACGCGTATCGGTAAAACTATGCAACACACCGCGCAGTCCAGGAAAATTATCGAAGATTGGCCAAAAATCATCCCAAACTGACGGCTGATCCTTCGCGCCATCACGAACATGAAAACTTACCGGCAAATCATAATCTATTGCCATTTGAAGTTGCGCCTCCAAGCCCTCAATTTGCGTTTCCCGCGGACTGTTATTGTAATAATAATCAAGCCCAATCTCACCAATTGCCACAGTCGGAGAATTTTCCGTCTTATTCTCCAGCAAAGTTTTGACATCTCCCCAGCCATCTTTCGTATCGTGTGGATGAACGCCAATTGCCGCCCAAGTAGACTCATGATTCGCGGCAAATTCTACAGCTTGGCGGCTACTTCGCTGGTCAGTACCGACACAAATCATGCCAATATTCGCCTCGACCGTTTCTTTATAAAATTGCTCGCGATTGTCCGTAAAAAATTCCGTATCATGCAAATGACAATGCGAATCTATCAGACGTAAACCCTCAGTTGTACTTTTCTCATCAGCCTCAATCATAAACTATTTAACCTGAGATTCTGTTTTCGGAGCGCGTGGATCTGGCGTGTGAATATATTTGCGCGGGAACAAAGGCGTCAATTCTGACGGCACGACACCACTAGCAAACATATCATGAATTTTCTCGGCAGTTTGCGGCATAAATGGACGAAGCATGTCGGACACTTGCAACAACGTACCGCAAGCGTGCGCCAAGATCTCACTCAAATGCGACTCTGCTTCTGGATCTTTATCACGATTTTTAGCGACTTGCCAAGGTTGAACTCGCTCAATATATTGATTCAAAGAGCGAACAATTAGCCAAATTTCGTCCATTGCTTGATCGAACATATAACTTTCCATCGCCTGACGATACGGTCCCATATCGTGCTCTGATTGTGGAGCGTCGCCAATAACGCCAGCTTGATAACTCTGCACCATTTTAGCGACTCGCTGAACCAAATTGCCCAAATCATTGCCAAGCTCACCATTATACGCAGCTTCAAACTTTTCCCAAGTAAAGTCGCCGTCATCCTGTGTTGGTACGTGACGCAAGAAATAATATCGAAACGCCTCAGCGCCGTAATCTGGAATAATATCGGCTGGACCAACACCATTTCCGAGACTCTTTGCCATTTTCATTCCGCCAGAATTGATAAATCCATGAACGAGCAGAACCTTCGGAAGCGGTAAATCTAGCGCCATAAGCATTGCTGGCCAAATACCAGCGTGGAAACGGAGAATATCCTTACCGATAACCTGCACGTCAGCCGGCCAAAAAGATTGCCACTCTTCTGGACGATCAGGATAACCGATAACCGTAATGTAATTACTCAGGGCATCCAACCAAACGTACATGACTTGATTATCATCGCCAGGAACCGGCACGCCCCAGCTAAGATTTTTACGCGGACGAGAAACCGACACATCTTTCAAGCCATCTTTCATCAATTCCAAAAACTCTTTTTTACGGAATTCAGGCACGATTCTCATTTTATTTGACTCAATTGCCTGACGAATATTGTCCGAAAAAGCACTGGTTTTAAAATAGTAGTTTTCCTCACTCAAACGCTGATACGGAGTTTGGTGATCCGGACAAACCCCATTATTATCGGCAGCTTCTTTATCCGTAACAAAAGCCTCACAGCCCTGACAATACCAGCCTTCATACGAACCTTTGTAAATGTAACCAGCCTCAACGAGTTTCTGCCAAATATACTGCACCGCAGCAACATGATGCGCGTCAGTTGTTCGAATAAAATCTGTCACTGAAATATTCAGCTCAGCAATCATCTTCTTAAAATTAACGTGCGTTTGGTCGACGTATTCTTGAGGGGTTTGATTTTGGCTAGCGGCTTTGGCGGCAATTTTATTGCCATGTTCATCTACGCCGGCTTGAAAACGAACTTCACGTCCGTTCTGCCTGGAATATCGCGCCCACACGTCTGCCAACATATAATCCATAGCGTGCCCAATGTGCGGCAAGCCGTTTACGTAAGGAATAGCGGTAGTGATGTAAGCGTGTTTCTTAGTCATAGGTAAATTATAGCAAATTCAGTAGATCATGACTAATGACGAAGGATGCTAATTGATGTGATATAATTATAATCACAATTTATTAGGAGGGGAGTTATGAACAAACTCATAAAAAACTTAACCGTAGCCGCAGCTATTAGCATTGCTATAATCGGCGTCTACACACCAGCAACAGCAAGCGCCAGCGGAGGAAGCTGGCAGAAGGATTCAGTTGGATGGTGGTATAAAAATTCCAATGGAAGTTACCCAAAGAATGATTGGCAACGAATAGATGGCAAATGGTATTACTTTGATGGACGCGGATACATCACGCATAGCAAATGGGAGCGTATAAAGGATTATTGGTACTACTTTAATACCAGCGGACACATGACAGAAAACACCTGGGAAATGATTGGCGACAAGTGGTACTACTTTGACACTAAAGGTCACATGCTACACGACCAGTGGGTCGGCGACTACTACGTCGGTAAAAATGGCGATATGTTAAAGAATACCGTCACGCCAGACAATTATGTAGTTGGAAGCGACGGAAAATGGGACAAGAGATTTTCGAGAGAGCTAGCAGAAAAAGCAAGACTATATCTTAACCCAACCGGATCCAATATCTCTAAGAGGACTACAGCTGAATTGTTCTCACAAAGCCATAAGACTAATTACGACACAGTCATCGCACTAATGGACGTGCTCTATCCAAATTACAACTATGTAAATAATGCGAAGCTGAGTGCCAAGACACTAATGGAGGCCATTGATGTCAAGCACTGCGGTGACCGGCACGACTGTGTGTTCTCTAAAAATATGCTTATAGATCATTTAGTCTATAATAAATTCACCAAGGAAGAGGCGGAAAAGGCAATTAACGAGCTCGGTAGCGAGATTGATCTACCTAAGTATTTTCAGGATCAAGCTATAACTTATCTAAAAAGACTTCACAAGTATAAATTATCCAACAATCAGTACCTATCGAGGGCAGCATATGAAGATAATCTCATTCTATACAGAAAGTTCACTAAGGAAGAAGCTAAAAAAGCTCTTGATACCATAAAAATTGATTATATATATCAAGCTCAACAAGAAGCTAAAAAACTTTTATTGAAAGAAACCGGAGATTCAAGACGTAATATTATATATCTACTAGTGCATGGTGGGAAATTTACTAAGGAAGAGGCAGAAAAGGGAGTCGATCTCCTAAATCACGACTTTAAAATAAACCTACGTAGAGATATTGAATATCGCTGCATTGAGAGCGACTACAACAGAGATAAAGAATATCCCAATAGCGTACGGTATTTTTGGCATTCTAAGCAACATTTAATTGAAGTATTAAGCGATCCTAATGGTCTTGAAGGCTTTGAAAGGTCGGACGTAGAGGAAGTTATCGAAGAATATAACATCAACTACACTGAGCGAGCAAAGCTACGTGCAATGGACATCCTGAAGAACGGAAAATACAGCAGAAGCAACTTGGAAAAAACTCTTATCGACCAGTGGAAGTTCACCAAGGAAGAAGCTACCAACGCCGTTAAGGATTTAAAACACGAGAATTTGATTGATTAATTAACCTTTAATCACAAAAGCGACTCAGTTTAAATGTATTGAGTCGCTTTTTATTCGAGAATAAATTCTAAGCAATTATAGCGCCCGCCATTCTTTGAGCAACTTCTTCCAATCTTCAATCGCCAAATCTTCAGCGCGAGCATCTGGTGAAATTCCTGCATTTTTCAGCAATTCTTCCGCCACACTTTTATCAATTCCCAACCCACCACTCAGACTAGAGCGCAGCTTCTTTCGCTTAGCAGAAAATCCAGCCTTAACAATGCGGAAAAAATCTCTCTGATCTTCTGGTGTAATTAACGAATTATTACGAGTTCTCAAAACCACAACCTGCGAGTCAACTTTTGGCGGTGGCGTAAAAAACTGCCTCGGAACTTCAATATCCAGCTCCGCTTCGGCAAAAATCTGAACGCTCACAGACAGAACACTCATATTCCCAGCCCCCGCCGCAATTCTCTCGGCAACTTCTTTTTGCACCAACAGCACCGCGATGCTCGGCTTATTTTCCGCGGTCATCAATTTTTCAACAATTTTGCTGGTGATGTAATATGGGACATTAGCTACGACTTTGTAATTTTTTGGCAATTGATTCAGATCAAATTGTAATATGTCTTGATTTATGACAGTTAATTTTTTCCCAGGAAATTGCCCTGGTAGTTTTCGCGCCAAATCCGCGTCAAATTCCACGGCGGTCACCGAATTAGCTCGAGCCAACAAGCGACTAGTCAAAGTGCCTAACCCTGGTCCGATCTCCAACACAACATCATCACCCGTCAATTCGGCCGCTTCAGCAATATCCGCCAAAATCTCCGGATCCTTCAGCCAGTGCTGTCCAAGCGATTTTTTTGGTCCATGAGAAGAAGCCATTTAGCGTCCATCTCCATTAGTCCAGTCGGTCGCCAAGTCGAATCCGTGCGGATGTTTGGCTGCAAATCCACCGGTATCATAAACCTTGCCCGGACCCATGCTGGTCTCAACCACCGAGCATCGCGGATAATTACCATAATTAGCCGCCACCAAAATATAGCCGTCATTGTCAACCTTCGCGCCGTCCGCTCGCACTGCATAAGTACCGCCGCTACCACAAGCTTTTATCACAATATTCATCGGCAAGTCATAATACGTTTCACGATGCGCTACACCCTTGGAGTCGGTAAAAATCTGCGCACCCTTGCTTTTTGTCAATGGATTTTTAGGCTTCGTACCAATTATTTCAATCTGCTTCTTTGGCTGTTTTGCGATTTCGCTAGCAATTTCCTTACGACTAATCTCGCGCTCGTCCTCTACCTCAACCTGATAAGTTACCTTCCGCACACCCTTTTCTCCAAGTTGCTTAACGCTCTTAAACCCAATCGGCTGAGAATCGTCCTTAATCTGCTCAATATCAAAATTAACATCAACTTCTTCGGTCATCGTTCGTTGTTTTGATCGTTCAATCTTCATTACCAGACCCACGCCGTTCACCAAAAGATCGTCAGAATTTGTAAAATGCGTCTTATCTTCGCGGTACAAAGTCAGCCCAGCAGCCTTCGCAATCAAAGCCGGCGTCTGCTCGGCAGTAGTTACCTTTAGACGCTTATTTCCATCGACAATTGTTATTGGACGAGCGCGGAAAATATTGACCTGGTATTTTGCACCCGTCAATTCCATATCAATATTTGGCTCAACCGCGTCAATCTTTTCGTCAATCGTAATCTTAGCTGCACGCAAGGCCTGCCGAACGGTCAATGCATTTGTGATAATGGTCTTTTCTTCACCGCGATCATAAATACGAACCAAATGCTCACCAGAAGTCTTTCCATCAGCAAACGAAATCATCGGAGTTGCAATCGCAACCAACACAGCTAATCCAATAATTTTTCCAAAAAATAAACCTTTTGCGCGCATAATAATTTGACAATTCACACAATGTATTAGAGAAATTATATCAAATTTTGGAACTATTATCTATAGATGTCCTGAAGTCCCATTTTAACTTTACAAGTCGGCCATGGTTGCCAGCCGCGAGCCTTGTAAGTTTGCCATGCCTTTTCGTCTTGCACAGCAGCTGGAGCGTCAGAAGCCAGTTTGTATCCGCCATAATTTCCCCAAGTTCGTTTGTCAAACTGGTATGCGCCGTAATATCCATTTCCAGTATTCGATGTATAGCTGCCCTCGCAGCTTCTTAGTCTAGCAAGTGCTTCAGAAAAACTACCAGAAAATGACGTAGAGCTTTTCGTCCCCACAATCTCAATCTGCTTCTTTGGTTCTTTTGTCACAACACTAGCAATTTCCTTACGACTCACCTCCACGCCGTTCTTCATTTCGATTTCATAAGTAACGTTCTTCTTGCCGTTCTCGCCTGCCTGTTTTACTTCGCGATATCCCGAATCTCGATTCGCGTCTTGGACTTTTTCAACCTCAAATTTTACATCTTCTTCTGTGGTTATAGTTTGCTTACCATTACGCCAAAGCTCAATTTTCATCCCAGGAATAATTTTTGCCGAACGATCCACAGACAACGTATCATCTTTCTTTGGGTCGATATTTTTCTCTTTTAATAGCTCGCCAACTGCCTTAGCATGTGTACGAATGACAGATTCTTTACCATAAAGCACAAAAATAACCATCGAGGCTCTGTCAATTTTCATCACCATATTTGCGCCATCAACCGCCATATTATCGGAATTAGATAGAGTAGTCTTGTCCTCTTCAAAAACTTCAATTCCAGCGGCCTTCGCAATCAAAGCCGGCGTCTGCTCGGCAGTAGTTACCTTTAGACGCTTATTTCCATCGACAATTGTTATTGGACGAGCGCGGAAAATATTAATATTGTACTTCTCCGCCACCATCTCCGAATCAAGACTCGGCTCGACTACGTCTTGGCGTTCGTCAATAGAAAACTTAGCCAATTTCAAAGCCTCGCGAATCGTCCTCGCTTTTGTAACAATCGTCTTTTCTGCGCCTCTGTCGTAAATCGTTACCAACTTTTCACCAGCCTTGGCGGCTGGCTTAGTGGCGTCAGCTAATGCTTGATTGACGAAAAATAAACCGCCAGCTAGCATCAATATCGCGCCAGAAACGAACGTAATTTTCTTAGAATAGTGTTTTGCTTGTAATCTTATACCCATAAGTTCACACCCACAACGCAGGTATTCTTATTATATCAAATTTTCTCCAAGCGCGCGAACTCGACGTTCAATTTCTTAATATTTCCATTGCCAAACTGAACCGTAACACTCAGCCCTTCGCTGTCAATAATTTCCCCCGAACCAAAACTCGGACTGCGAACTCGATCACCAACCTCCAAACCAATATCTTCCGAATAAAAATCAGACTCTACCATCGGCTGAGCTGGTCTATCAACACCACCAGCCATCAAGCCCATCTCGTCCAAAAACCTCGATGGCATATTATAGCCAATCTGACCAAATTGCGTCCGAGAACTAGCACAACTAACGAACAATTCTTCCCTCGCCCGAGTTACGCCAACGTAGCACAATCGGCGCTCCTCTTCGACGTCATCAGCATTGCCGCTATCAAACACTCTTGCGTGCGGCAAAATCCCTTCTTCCAGTCCCGCCAGAAAAACCACCGGGAACTCCAAACCTTTAGCCGCATGAAGCGTCATGAGCGTCACTTGCTGATCGGCAGTTGTATCCGTCGAAGACATCAAAGCCATCTCTTCCAAAAACGTCGCCACGTCAACGTAAGCCTTCGCTTCCGACAAAAGCACGCCGATATTTTCCATTCGCTCTTCAGCTTGTGGCGTTCCGTCGTTTATGAAATCTTCATAGCCAGTACTTTTCATAATTTTTTCAATCAATTCGGCTGGAGATCCGTCAATTTCCTGCTGCAAATCGTGCAATTTTTGACCAAACTCTAGCAACGGACGCTTTGCGCGCGCTGTCAAAGTATCCGCCTCCTCAACCGCCAGCAACCCGCTAATTATGTCTTTCCCTGACGCGTCATTCCAGTCCAGAAACTTAGAAATACTTACTGCTCCAACACCGCGTTTTGGCGTATTCACAATTCGCAAAAAACTAACTCGATCACTCGGCTGATATAACAATCGAAGATATGCCAATAGATCCTTAACGACCGCTCGATCCAAGAATCGCAAACCGCCGACAATTTTATACGGAATATAACTCTGACGCAGGGCTCGCTCAATTGCGTAACTTTGTGCGTTCGTTCGGTACAACACCGCCACGTCGCCATATTGACGACCGTTCGCAATTTGCGCCTGAATCTCATTCGCAATCGCCAAAGCCTCCTCAGACTCATTGTATAACTGCCATAATTTCGGCTCAACGCCGTCACCATTCGCCGTCCATAAGTTTTTATCAGTTCTATGAATATTATGACTAATCAGCGCATTCGCCATATTCAAAATCGCGCCAGTCGAACGATAATTTTGCTCCAACTTAACCACCGTCGTACCTGGAAAATCACGCTCAAAATTGAGAATATTAGTGTAATCAGCCCCGCGAAAACTATAAATCGACTGAGCGTCATCACCAACCACGCATAAATTACGACGCGAATTCACCAACAGCTTAATTAGCGCATATTGCACCGCATTCGTATCCTGATACTCGTCAATCAGAATATGTTCGAATTGCTGCTGCCATTTATGACGGATATCTGGCTTACTTCTCAATAATTCCACAGTTTTTATCAATAAATCATCAAAATCCAACGCCGAAGCATCTTTCAGGGCTTTTTCATAAGCAAAAAACAGCTCGGCTATTTTCTGCTCTCTTGGGCCACGAGTCGAAGCCGAAAAATCCTCAGCATTTCGCATTTCATTTTTAGCGTTCGAAATAGCCGAAAGTACAGCTCGAGGTTTAATATCTTTATCCGTCAAGCCGCGAGACTTCATAATTTGCTTCATCAAGCTTATTTGATCATCGGTATCGTAAATTAAGAATCGCTTGCTCAGGCCAATATTTTCACCATCCATCCGCAACATTCGCACGCAAATACTGTGAAAAGTTCCCATCCACGGCATAAATTGCCGATTTTCAGAATCTTCACCCAGTATTTGCGCTAATCGCTGACGCATTTCCTTTGCGGCCTTATTAGTAAATGTAACCGCTAATATTCGACTAGGAAATATTTTCAACTCGCCAATCAAATAAGCAATTCTATGGGTTAGAGTTTTAGTCTTTCCAGATCCAGCTCCGGCTAAAATCAACAGTGGCCCATCGGCGTGCGTCACCGCTCGAGCCTGCTCGCTATTTAATCCGTCAGTAAAATTAGACATATATCTATTTTATCAGCAAAAAGTACGAAACAGCGCCGCCAGCCATACCAATTGCCAAAAATAGAACAATAAGCAACGCTATTAATAATCCAGATTTTTTCTTTTCTTTGTCGACTGAAGGTTTGACTTCTGTAGATACGGCGGCAAACATCGGTGCCGGCTCAGAATCCATAGTTTCTTTTTCTGATAATTCGGAAGACTCAATCAAAGAGCTGTCAATGTCAGCGGACATTTTATCGTCTGAATCTTCAGGAACGCCAGCCTCCTCAATTGCTATAATTTCTGGACTCAAATCCATTGGCGAGTCGGGTGCATCACCCAAAGAATTTTCGCTCATGCTGTAATTAGATAAATTGGTATTGTATTGATGTTCCAATTTTACATCCTCAGAATCAGCAGACATAGACGCATCTTCATCGCTAGTCATCTCAGAACTAGTCATAGTTTGGTTAACAGAACCAAGCGGTCGCTTCTCTACCTCAACATTAGCAATAAACGGAGACTCCAGCGGAGTAGTCATCGGTGTAGCAGGAGCTTCGCTATTACTTACGGCTAATGATTGAACTATCTTATCAGTCAATGATAATTCCTCAGCAGGCGCATCTTCAATCTCCGCAAAAGTAGATTCATTGTGCACGTCTTTAAGATCAGGGGTGTCACTAAGATTATCTGATTGAGCAACTATGTCAGACATTTCTTTCTCTACCGCAGAATGCCTATTATTTGTGCTAATCACGTCTACCAAATCAGGTGAAGGCTGAATTGTCGTACCAGTTCGAGATGGAGCGGGAGCAGCAGGTTTTTGGATAGCGCTAACAGATGAAGGTCTAACAACATCCATGAAACGACCAGTCGAGCGTCTCGCGATTACTGGCGCAGCTTTGACTTCGCTAGCAGCCGTACCAGGAGCTCTGTTAGTTATTGAGTCGTTAGCAACTTTCTCGCTCGTAGGACTATCCGCCTCTTTAGGAGTTGCATTGTCGCCAGAAGGCTCTTTTTTTGCTTCAGGCTGAGAGATCGATGATAAAGGAGCAGAAGCAACAGACGAAGGTGTAAATGGAGTTACTGGAGGTGCAAAGCTAGTATCAATAGAGTTCTCCGGTGCAGACTTTTCTTCTACGAGCGCAGACGCAGAAACCTCGCTATTATTTTCATTAGCCACCACTGGAGCTTCTTTTTCTCGCTGCTTATCCATAAGAGAGCTTACCGCTCTATCCAACTCATCAAAATCAATATCTGTCATATGCCCCCTATTTTTTAACCTTTATGTGCTTTTGAGATTATCTCCTTAAATTGATATGCATCCAAACTGGCTGCCCCAACCAATAAACCATCAAGTTCATCAATTGCTAAATAATCTGCGGCGTTTATTGACGTAATACTTCCACCATAAACAACTCGAACTGATTCCGCCGCTTTTTTACCATACAAATGAGAAATATGTCGTCGAATCATCTGTGTAGCTTTTTTTACATCAGACGCTTTAGCGCTATCGCCAGTACCGATTGCCCAAACTGGCTCATACGCAATAACCACTTCATCCAGCTCATCCGCCGTCACGTTGGCCAGACCGCTAGTCAATTGATCAGCCAGAACATCCTTCGTTTCGCCAAGAGTCTTCTCTTGAATCGTCTCACCAACACACAGAATCGGATGAATACGATTTCGAATTGCCGCCTGAACTTTCAGCCGAATATCTTTTTCGCTTTCAATGAAAATATAGCGACGTTCCGAATGACCAATTATCACATAATCAGCAATTCCACGAAGATGCGCCGCTGGAATTTCTCCCGTGTACGCGCCTGAATCCCGCCAATAGCAATTCTGAGCCGCCAACTTAGCAATCCGACGATTAATTTGCAAACTCAGGCTCTGCAGCGTCAAAATAGTAGGCGCCAGCACCACTTCAACATCTCTATGCGACGGCAGCGTGTTCATCAGCTTATGCAAATATAAGCTAGCCTCCTGCATATTGAAGTTCATTTTCCAGTTACCGATGATTAACTTTTTTCTCATGAGATAATCCTTATGCTTAGTTTATCACCTCAAACCGTATGCGTCTAGTAAACTTTCAATTCCAGGCAATTTTTTACCAGCCATCAAAGCCATACTAGCTCCGCCACCAGTGGAAACATGGGTAAAATTGGCACCGTCATGCCCGTCCCATTTCAATATAAAATCAGCCGTATCTCCGCCGCCGACTATTGAAACGACCCCTTTATTCTGAGCAATAGCTAGCGCTACTCGTGCTGAACCGATTGCAAAATTATCAATTTCAGCATAGCCCAGCGGACCATTCCAAATAACCATCTTCGCATCAGCCAGTATTTTCGTGAATTTCTCAATTGTCTGACTTCCAATATCCAGCGCCATATCTGAGTTCTTTATTTTATTAATATTAACTTCTTGACGAGGAAAATCTTTAGAAATCTCTGGCGCAACCGCCACATCAATCGGCAATACCAAAAAATCGTCAACATTCTCTGCGCCAACCTTAGCCGCTGCCAAATCATAAATTTCCGCGACAACCTTTTCCATTCCTGGCTCAAACACACTCTTGCCGATATTAAATCCACGGCAATGTAAAAACGTGTTTGACATGGCGCCACCAATTAAAATCCGATCCGCCTTTTTAATTAGACGCTTGATCAGTAATATTTTATCGCTAACTTTCGCGCCACCAATAACTGCAACCAACGGACGTTTTGGCTTATTCATCGCCTCAGTGATAGTTACATATTCTTTTTCCAATAGTAATCCCGCTAGCCCTGGAACACACAATGTAACCGCATGAGTGCTGGCGTGCGCCCTGTGTGCGACCGCAAATCCGTCCTGCACAAAATAATCTGCTCGGACAGCGCGTTGAATTGACTTGGCAAATGTTAAATCATCAGCCTCCTCCTCGTCATAAAAGCGTAAATTCTCCAACACAAGAATACTGCCTCGTGGCGCGCGGCGAACAGCCTGATGAACGGCTTCACCCACGCAATCATCCAGCAATTCTACCGGACGGTTCAACAACTTGGATAAGTGATCTGCAACGACTTTCAGGCTAAACTTAAGATCCTTACCTTTTGGTCGCCCCAGATGAGACATGATAACAATCTTGCAATTCTGCTCCAATAAATATCGGAGTGTGGGCAGCGAAGCGCGAATTCTTAGGTCATCAGAAATCTGACCGCGCTTTGTTAGCGGCACATTATAATCTGCTCGCAGAAGAATAGTTTTTCCACGTAGATCAACATCGCGAATTGTTTGCTTCGGAAATTTTCTGCCCACCCAAATTCTCCTTATGACAATGTCTTGACTTGGATATTGTCAGTTTTACCTGGCTCTGGATTGTGGCCGCTAACAAGCACAACAGTAACTGGGTCTGCGCCGAAATAGCCTTCTTGTTTCAATTCGTCAGCTAGCTTAGTTGCTGCATTTGGGTCATTTGGTCGAACATATGGACGAGAAGCGTACCTTAGTGCCAATTTTTGCGCAGTCTTCACTTCTTCGGTTACACAAACAATTGGCAGGTTCGGACGATATGCGGCAACATTAATTGCAGTAGCGCCAGTATGCGTTTCCGCAATAATAGCTCGAGCCTTAATTCTCCTTGCCAATTGAGCTGCCGTGTAGCTTAAAATCGCGTCAGTTTTTTCACGCATTTCAGCCTTTTCTACCAACATTACTTCACTGTGTTCTTGAGTGTAGATAATAGTCTTGCGCATTGCGCGAACGGTTTCAACAGGATATTTACCATTGGCAGTCTCATCAGACAACATAACTACGTCAGCGCCTTGGATTACGGCATTAGCAACGTCGCTAACTTCGGCGCGGCTTGGCTCTGGATTATCAACCATACTACCCATCATTTGTGTTGCAACGATTACTAGCTTGCAATATTTACGACACAAGGCAATAATTCGACGTTGTACAACTGGGACAATTTCCGCACCAGCTTCCACCGCCAAGTCACCGCGAGCGACCATAATACCGTCACTAGCCTTAACGATTTCCTCCAAATTCTCTGGATCAACGGCAGACTTAGTCTCAATCTTGGCAATAATATTGGCTGTCGAGCCCAGGTCTGTCAATCGACGACGCAAATCAATAATGTCATCAGCTTTTTGAATAAAACTCAATGCAACATAATCAAAATCTTGGCTTGCGCCCCATTCCAAATCGTTAATATCTTTCTGAGTAAGAATGTCACCGCCAAAATCTGTGTCTGGCAAATTCAAACCCTTGCGGCTCATCAAAAAACCGTCGTTCTGAACTTCTACACGAATTGCAGTTGGGCTAACAATTTCTCGCACAACCGTCCTGATCTTGCCGTCAAACATGTAAAGTGGCTCGCCAACTTTCATCTTCTCTGCCAAATTGTACTGAACCGGCAAATTGAAGCTGCCGTCATGATCAGTAATTTCTGAGTCCAAGACCAACATATCGCCAACCTTAACATTCAGCATATTGTCCTTCAAAACGCCCAAGCGAATCTTTGGACCTTGCAAATCTTGTAGGATTGCGACAGGCTTACCCAGCTGTTTACTAGCTGTGCGCACCCAATTGATCTGCTCAATTCGTTCCTCATTAGCACCGTGGCTAAAATTCATACGGATGCCGTTAACGCCGGCCTCCAACAATTGGTAGACCTTTTCCTGGCTGAACGTTGCTGGCCCAATTGTTGCTAATATTTTTGTTCGTTTAAATATATTATCACTCATTTTTAAAATTATATCACGAAATAACAGTGATGAAAAATGGCGCCAAGGAGACTTGTAATACTTATTTAATGTCAAGATTTGCGTTAGTCAAGACTAGATTACCCATTTTCTTAATGCTAGAATATAAAATATTATGCCAGAAATAAATAAATACATTATCTCAAAAATTCTATTCTTTATTTTCGGATCAACCACTGTAATTATTTTCTTTTTATTCTATACGGGAGCATTTATAAATATCGTTGGGTCCATAGAAGCTGCAATTACGATATATTGCATAAACACTGTCCTGCTGATACCCGTAACAATCTGGTATGCAATCGAGCGCTCACATAAACCGAAATATAAGGAGAGCGATATACTTGAAGCCTATTCTGAAATGATGTCTCGGACTGACGATGAGTCCGCTACCAAAGAAACTACGAAGCAACAATGAAAAAACTCGCCACAATAAGCGAGCTATTCCAAACAATCTTTATGGTGACCTTACCGGGAATCGAACCCGGATTGCCAGGATGAAAACCTGGTGTCCTAACCGTTAGACGATAAGGCCACGACTTCAGATATCATAACAAATTATTGTCGAATTGTCTATAGCAAATCAGCCACTTCTCCGCCGTTATCTATTAATGTATAATATTTCCATGACAAAGCAGAAGAAAAAGCGCAATAAAAAATATTCTGGAATGGACGCGGCATCTCAGCGACCAAAAGTAATAAGGATTACAGCAACGAATCGCCCCAAATTATCTCAATGGTTTTTTGATCGAAAAAAGCTCATTCGCACCATTGGCATGACGGGACTCGTTGTAATCGTCCTAATTATCGTTATTTCTGGAATATTGAGCCTGTTTCGTTAACGAACCGGCAGGTTAAATCCAAAGGTACTACCTTTTCCTTCTTCTGATTCAAAGATCATTTCGCCATCATGCGACAAGATAACCTTCCTCGCCAAAAATAAGCCAACACCAGTGCCATCTGGTCGCTTCTTTCTGGCATTTGTGCCGCGGAAGAATTTGCCGAACAGATTTGCTTGCTCTGATTTTGGCACACCAATTCCCGAATCTTTCACCGTAAACTCAATTGCGCCATTACTATTTTTCAGAGAAATTATTACCTTTTTGTGCGGATTTGAATAGTAAATAGCATTGTCGATCATATTCAGCATAACTTGACGAATCTTCTCAGAATCAGCTGTAATCAATGGAACTTTTTTATCAATCTTTAGGTCCATTTCTACAGACCTCTGATCCGCCACAACCTTAAGCAAGGCAACTTCATCCCGAAGAATTTGAGCAATGTCTATCTTCTGTTTATCAATATTAAATTTACCAGTCTGAAGCCTAGAAACATTGAGAAAATCGTTTATCAGCCTCACCATACGCTCGCTGGAAGAAAACGCCTCTCTAAGAACTGCACGCTGCGTCGGTGTAATCTTCCCCAGATCGCCCTCTAGCATCATATCCAGATAACCCTTAATACTAGTCAACGGCGTTCTTAATTGATGTGAAGCCATAGAAATAAATTCGTTCTTTGCCTCGTCCAGTCGCTGAAGCTGTCGATTACTGAACCTCAATTCTTTCGTCGCCTCGTCAATTTTGCGCTGCAAACTTTTATTCAACTCATTAATTTCTTCTAATGACAAAGAATTTCGAATCGACACAGCCAGTTCCCCAGCAATCGATTCCAGCATTTCAATATCGCGAGAACTATACCCCAAACTTTTATGCTCGCCCAGAAATAGAATCCCCGTTTCTTGATTTTGATGCAGCAGTGGCATAACAATTTTCGTGCGATGAATGTCCAAAAGCTTCTTCAGTTCTGGATCCTTTACTTGATTTGCCAAAATAACTTCCGGAAAACTACAATTCTTATAATAGTAGTCCATAATCCTGTGAACGTCTTCCTCGACAACAGATATTCGTCGCCGACCCGCCCGACCGTATATTCCTTTTTCTGGAATACAAAACGCCACTTTTTCCGCCTTAAGAGAAGTTGCTATATAATTGCCAACACGTCGAGTTAGCAATTGCAGATCCGCCGTATAGGTTAATATTTTACTAATCTCACGCGTAAACGTATCGGCATCATATTCTCCGTAATAAAAAACTCTATCAGTAAATTTATCAAAGATTTTCTTCACCGGCTGATACATAACCGCCAAAATCATAGCCAAAATCATATTCATGAGATTTACGTGGCTATCAACCGTCAGGCTACGCTGGAAAACCAGAATTGAAATGACATATGCAGAAATCACATAGACGACAGCCAGTGCGATCAATAGCAACATATACGAAACGCTTCGAGCCACCGCCATTTTTACGTCCATCAATCGGTATCTGACAATGCTATACATAATTGCAAATAAGAAAATAATCGTAGCAATTGGACCAATCCATATATATCGATAGTCACCAAGCGCCGGAAGAAACAGATCCACTACAAAGCCAGGAATGCTACATATCAGCAGACCAATCATGTAAATCGCGACTTGCTTGCGTCGAACAGGATCTGATTTGCGCCACGCTATATGACCAAAACACATAGAAATTAAGAAGAATACCGAGAAAAAAGTTGCAAAAATGACATAGTTGACTGCATGAATCGGAATTCGAGAAAAATCTACTGGCGTAACAACTTCTGACGTATTGATAATAAACTCAGGCACCAAAATAATGTATAGCGAAAAAATCGTTATTAGTATACTAGACGCGCAGATAAAACTCTTCGTTGATTTTGTCGATGGAAGAAACGACTTTGTAGTGAAAATAGCCAACGCAGGACAAAAAACAGCCGAAGCGACATAAAACCATCTGGATGCGGTGTCCAATGCTACTTCATTGTCCGCCAGAGAAAACACTTCAAGTCCAGCTGACCACACAGCCAAACATAAACAAACCAGAAAAAACCAATACTTTGCATCATGACGACGCTTCGACTTCTTAAGCACAAGAACGCCTAAAATTAGCGCCATCAACGCAACTAATCCTAGCACTAACGCCCGTATCATCATACTAATGCTTATTATAGCATTTTATTCTACTTTTCAATCGCAAAAACTGTGTAAACGCCGCTTGCGGTAACTGTAGCTTCAATAGATTCTTTTGGTATGCCAGATTTTTGGAGCAATTTAAAGCCTTCTTTAATTGAACGCATCCTAACTTTTGGAACCCACCCCATTAGTCCATGCAAAAATTCTTTTTGTGGGCGATTTACGTTCATATTGCCAGTGATCATTAGTCCACCGGTTCGTAAAAATTTCAGCGATTCTCGCGTCAATTGTTTATAAACGCCATCTGGCAGATATTCTCGCAAGCCAGAATCTTCCGCAATATCCAGCTTACGATCGCCCAAAACTCCCTCCAAACTCAAAGGTTTGCCAAGCTTGCTGAATAATCGCTCACAATGAACTTCAATCTTATCTTCCAAATTCCATTTCTTCGCCAAGCTTTGTGCTGCCGCTAGAGACAATGGGTCTTGGTCCAGCAGAATTACCGTCGGCGCCTCACCCGTTTCATTCTTAAGTTTTTTCAGCATCTTCAAAGTCGCCAGTCCCGTTCCGCAGCCAAAACTCATCACCAACATATCGTCAATTGAACGATTCTCTTTTTCTGCCACTTTCTTCAAATGATCAATCGATAGGCCATTCACTGTTTCCACTCGCTCACGGATACCAAGCGAATCCGCACAATGCCGAATGACGTTAGAAAACTTCTCCGTCACCGGCGCATGGATAAACTCTCTGACTTCACTAATCCTCTTCTCTACTTCTTCAATGGCCGTCGCTTTATCCACGCCGTTGTTGATTTTATCTTGAACCATAACTTCTGTCAGCGGTAAGCCATTAATCTTCTCATCAAATACCGACTCATCCAGTGGGCCACTCATAGTTGGATATTTACCTTTTGATAATATTTCGCCATTTTTACCAAAAACATTTAAGCCCTCAGCTTCAGAAATTGTCAAAAATGTCAGTGCGGAACCTCGCTGATTGTGCCACGGCCGCGAAGCAGTCTGATTTTTACCGTACAATAACTTGTCGCGGAAAAACTCCAGATACGAATCTATTTTTTTGCCCCACTTGCCCGTCTTCACAAAAGGAGTTTTATCTAAAACATTCGCAATTGCTGCGGTAGCTAAATTTTTATGAATAAAGTTTTTACGAATCTCTTTTAATTCTGCATCGCCCCGCTTCAAATAGTTATATGTATCTTTAATACCATCAGGGTTGTTGTATGCGGAGTCGGTCTTTTCTCCAATTTTAACCCTGCAATCCTCACTCCTAAGATCCGCAATTTCATTATTTAATTTTTCATTAGCTTCATGATCAACTCCATTAAGAAAATCACCCGCTTCTGCAATACACCGTTCGTTCCTAAAGTTTTCCATGCCAAAAATTATAACATAGTTTATATGATATACTTAGAGCATGATAAAAATCGCTATCATTGAAGACGACCCTACCATCAGCCAGATGTACCGAATGAAGTTCGAATCGGACGGGTTTGACGTTCGCTTGGCCGCCAACGGACAAATCGGCATAGAAGTAGTCGAAAAGTTTCAGCCAGATATTATTTTGCTAGATTTACAAATGCCAGAAATGGACGGCGCGGAGGCTTTGAAACGAATTAGATCTAAAGATTGGGGAAAAACTATTCCCGTTATCGTCCTCACTAATCTCGGCGAAGAAGAAGCTCCGCACGATTTGAAGAAATTAGGAATTCATAGCTACATTGTAAAAGCAAACCTCACGCCGCGCCAAGTTGTCGAGCAAGTCAAAGCTGCCATAAAAGCTGCTTAGCTTTTTGATTGATTCGCAATTTTTAGACAAGCCGTAATTACATTATCGAACAGCGCAGAAACCGTTAATGGACCAACTCCGCCTTTTTTTGGTGTAATAATTACATCATTACGCTGACGTACTTCTTCAGATACGTCGCCAACAATTTTTCCATTTTCCGAAGCAGTTCCAGCGTCAACAACGACCGCCTTAGTCTTAATCATCTGGCTTTTAATCAGCCCTGGAACTCCAGTTGCCGACACGATAATATCGTAATTTATCAATTGAGACAAATCGTCACCTTTTTCAAAAACCGTCACATCAACGCCAGACTTCAGCCACATTTTCTCAAGAGGCGCACCAACCAAGCGACCTCGCCCGACAATTGCGACTTTCTTACCCTTCAAATCAACGCCATATCCAGCCAGCAGCCAACTAATAGCCGTTGGCGTAGCTGCCTGAAAAATCGCCTTTTTACGCAAACCGTCAACGTCTTTATCTTCTCGAATACTCTCGAGTAATTCCTCGGTCTGATCAGAATTACTAATCGGCAATTGCAGAATTATTCCTTGGACGTCGTCTCGATTGTTCAATTCTTGAATCACCTCCAAAGCGCCGCCCGCAGGAACTCGATGAATCTCCACGTCAATCAAAATATCAGCGCCATACCTCTGCTTCAAACGCATGTACGTTTCAATGACTGGATTTTCGACATCAGTAACAATTGCCAAACGAGGATTAATATGCCAAGCCTGCCTTAAAGCTCGCACCTGTTTCGCCTGGCGCTCCTTGATAAATCCAGCTAGTTCTGAGCCATTTAGTTCTCTCATTGTCATTAAGTATAGCAATTTTACCATCTTGAGTACAGATATAGTGTGTGTTATAATTTGAAAAGCTTGGATCATGGCGGATGTAGCTCAGTTTGGTTAGAGCGCTGGATTGTGGCTCCGGAGGCCGTGGGTTCGAACCCCATCATTCGCCCCAAGTTTTACGACAATTTATTCACACCGATAAATTATTTTCAATAAAACGGTAGACATTTTTATTAATTGTTGTATAATGAAATCGTGGGCCAGTAGCTCAGCTGGTTAGAGCACCTGCCTCTTAAGCAGGGTGTCGAGGGTTCGAGCCCCTCCTGGCCCTCCAAAAAAATAACCTCACATTGAAGTGAGGATTTTTATTTATCCAAACGGATTATATCCGCGAGAAGGCGGCTCACGAAAAGTAGTTCGATTAGCATTGAAAGATTGGCGAGAATTGTTCGCGCCCGACGAAGCATTATTATTCTGTAAACTATTAGCCCGTCGATTACCGCCAGACAAGCCAGCGTCATCAGGATTATTGTTAGCGGCTCTCGACCGAGGCGCTACACCTATTTCCGCACCAAATCGTCTTCGATTGTCAGAATTATTGGCCGATATCGAAGATCCATATCCCTTAATGTATCGGCGCTCCGAATTCACGCTACGATTAGCGATCGGCATTCTGCCCGTATCTCCATACGCTCTAGAGCTGTTGTCGCTCAACGTATTCATACGACCATATAGCCTTTCCATCATTTCCCGCGTCATTTGCGGTTTTCTATTCGCATCCATATATCCCCCATTAGTTATATGAAATGGCGCCCCGAGTAGGATTCGAACCTACGACCTTAGGCTTAGAAGTCCTCTGCTCTATCCAACTGAGCTATCAGGGCGTATTCACATTATAACATCTTTCTGCTACAATAGTAAAAGCTTGCGGGTGTAGTACAGCGGTTAGTATGCAAGTTTTCCAAACTTGAGATGGGAGTTCGATTCTCCCCACCCGCACCAAGTTAGACAATTTCAATCCATAAAGGGCATCGATGGATCCATATATTTATACAGAAAAGCCAAAATACCAACCGCATGACATTGAAGATGCGTCCGAATTTTATGATGTAATTGAACGAAGCAGCTTAACGCATCAACTGTCTGAAAACCGACCATATGTCTATTGGACAATGGAAATTTATGATAAATCCAATGGCATTAAGGGCGGCGGCGGACTTGGAGTTTTGGCGGCAGACACGCGGCGTGTAGCTGAAAAATTGGAAGTTCCGTTCGTAGTAGTAACGCCATTTTATCGTAGCGAATCACACCAGAAAATCATCGACCTCGCACAAGAAGAGTTTTCGGAATCCGTTTCACCTCAAGATTACGGATTTGAATATATTGACGAAGTTTTCGTAAGTTCGAACGGTTTTCCAGACGCAAGCTTAAGTATCTTTAAGAAGACGCTCGGTTCAACACAATTTGTTACAATTTCAGAACCGAACTTTGGACAATTATACGAAGGCGACGGATCTGGCGATCATAGATTATACCAAGAAGTAGCGCTGGGGTTTGGCGGCTATAAAGCATTAAAACTCCTCGGTATCAAGCCGGCTGTTATTCAACTTAATGAGACCGCAACGATTTTTGCCGCATTGGCACGACTAGACGAGCTGTGCACTAACGGAATGAATTTATACGAGGCCATCGTTTACGTTCGAAAACACACACTTTACACGAACCACACGCTTCTTCAAGCGGCCGAGCCGGAATTTCATCGTTCGCAATTTGAAAAATTAGTTCTGCCAAATATAAAGAGTAATGCTGTGCGCTGCTGGCTAATGGAACAATTCCGTAATGACAGACTGAGGCCGAATCTTTTGGCAATTGAACTTACTGAAGCGAAGAACGGCGTAAGTAAGTTGCATGCCCGTGTAGCAAATTTCCGCGACCGCAACAACGACAAAGTTAAATTTCAAGCCATTACTAATGGAATAGATCTTGAAACATGGGTGCTGCCTGAAACGTTGCAAACATATCGCAATCATGGCATTATCGATAAATTTGGACTGCCCACAAATGATTTTTCTGAAAAATTAAACTCGCTGAGTAGCGCGGATTTGAGGTATTTGAAAAAACTCGGTCGAAAGGAATTGAATCGAGTCTTATTGAGTCGCCAAGACCAGTACGGAAAATCCATACAAATCCCAGAAAATGCGATATTATTCGACTTCAAGCGAAGATTCGCCAATTACAAACGACCTTATATGCCGTTTGAAAACCCAGATTCATTGCGCCAAATTCTCATTAACCACAACGCGCATTATATTCTGACAGGAAAAGTTCACCAAGGCGATGTTACGATGTATCAGAAATTGCTCGAAGTATTAAAATTGATCGACAACGATCCAGTCCTCAAGGAGCGTGTTCATTACATACAAGATTACGACGAAGAACTGGGACGAGCGCTGGCGATCGGCTCGGATGCCTCGATAAATATTCCTATTGTCGGATTAGAAGCGTGCGGTACTTCGTGGGAGAAAGACATCGCCAATCTGAAGCTCCTCATCTCCACCAGCGACGGCGGTGTTGCCGACGTCCAGCCAATCGCCTGCCTCGAGGTTACCGGTAGAAACTATGAAGCCGAAGTTTCATCTCTGTACGTCAATATGCATAAAGCTGCCGCTATTTTGAAAAATGACCAATTGTTAGAAAAGTATATCCGCCACCAATTAAGCAACTATTTACCAATTATTTCTGGCGCCCGAATGATGAAAGATTATCTCAAATTTATTTTTCCAAAACCGCAAATCCAGCCTAAAAAAGAACCGCAGATTAAGCGAATTCCTATTCAATAATCACTTCAATATCAGCACCTAGCGAATTTAAGCGCGCCGCCAATTCCTCGTATCCACGATTAATTGAATATACATCGCGCAGAATCGATACGCCTGGAGCGGCAAGCATTGCCAAAAGTATCACAACAGACGGACGAAGCGCTGGCGGAGCAACAACGTCAGCCGGCTTCCATCTTGTCGAACCAGTGATATAAACACGGTGTGGATCAACCAACTCGATTTGCGCATTCAGCTTGCTTAGCTCTGTAAAGTAAATTGCTCGATTTTCGTAACTCCAGTCATGAACCAACGTACGCCCCTTAGCCACCGTCGCGATAAGCCCCAAGAACGGCAAATTGTCCATATTAATTCCAGGAAACGGCAAGGCGTGAAGTTTATCCTTGGCTGCCTGTAGTTTGGAACGCTGCAATTTAATATCAACCAAACGAGTTTGCCCGTTATTAGCAAAATATTCCTTGCTGAGTTCAAATTTAAGACCCATTTCCGCCAATGTTGCCAGTTCAATTTCCAAGAATTCAATCGGCGCACGGCGAACGGTAATTTCCGAATCCGTCACCACAGCCGCCGCAATAAAACTCATCGCTTCAATCGGATCTTCGCTTGGATAATAGTCCAGATTTTTACTAATTCGTTTACGACCCGTGATTTTCAAGGTTGTCGTACCAATTCCCTCAATTTTCACACCCAACTTCTTCAAGAAGAAGCAAACATCTTGAACCATGTAATTTGGGCTAGCATTGCGGATGATGGTAGTGTTTGGCGACAACGCAGCAGCCATAATGATATTTTCCGTCACCGTATCGCCGCGCTCCGTCAATAAAATCGTTCGATCGCCAGAATTGACATCAGTTTTTGCGTGATAATAATCAGTTTCCGCCGTAACGTTCATTCCAAAATGCCTCAAACCACTAAGGTGTGGCTCGACCGTGCGCTTGCCTAAATTACAGCCGCCAGCAAACGGCAATTTGAAATCGTCATATTGATGTAGTAGCGGACCAAGGAACATAATTACCGTCCTAGTTCTCTTCGCCGCAGCAATATCCATATCTTCAAGCTTCAAGCGCGCTGGCGGCACGATCTCAAGATCACTACCGTCCAACCAGCGAGTTTTAACACCAATCGAATTCAAAACCTCGATAATTCGGTTGACCTCCTCAATTCGCGCCACTTTCCTAAGCGTCGTTTTTCCCTTATTCAACAAACTCGCACAGAGAAGTCCCACTGCGGCGTTTTTACTAGTCTTAACTTGTATCTCACCAGACAATTTTTTGCCGCCAGTTACCTTAAAATTCATTTTTCCGGAATGATTTACGGTCACAATATTGTTATTAAGCACTTCACTAATTCGAGCAATCATTTCAATACTAATATTCTGACCCCCGTTTTCAATGCGATTAATAGCACTTTGCGACGTACCAATCGCCTCAGCTAATTGCGTCTGCGTCAGACCTTGTTTTTGGCGATTTTCAGCGATTAAATTGCCGATTTTTTGAAGATACCTGTCTTTTATCATGCGTAAATTATATCACTGATGATATATATAAGCAATGATATAATAGGTATTAACGGAGGTTTAGTCATGAAAGACAAGCAAATTGAAGAACTTATAAAAGCAGAAAAAAAGCGCCAAACGGACGGCCTGGAACTGATTCCTAGCGAGAATTACGTTTCGTCAGACGTGCTTCAGGCGCTCGGTAGTGTTTTCACTAATAAATATTCAGAAGGCTACCCTGGTCGACGTTATTACGGCGGACAAGAAAACACTGATCAAGTCGAGCAGCTGGCAATTGACCGCGCTAAAAAACTTTTCAAAGCAGATCACGCTAACGTCCAGCCACATTCTGGAGCGCAGGCTAATGAGGCGGTTTATTACGCTTGGTGCGAGCCTGGCGACACCATTCTGGCTATGGATTTGGCTCACGGCGGACATCTTACACACGGCGCCCCAGTTACTCGTAGTGCCAGAGAATATAACTTCATTCGCTATGGCATAAAAAATATCGATACTGGCGAAATTGACTATGAAGAGATTCGTCAATTGGCCTTAAAACACAAACCAAAGATCATTTTGGCGGGATTTTCGGCATATCCACGAGAGCTAGATTACGAAAAATTTGCTGAAATTGGTAATGAGGTCGGCGCTATGCTAATGGCAGACATGAGCCATATTGCGGGACTAATCGTTAGTGGCGTTGCTAAAAACCCGTTCGACTATGGCTTTCATGTAATTACCACAACAACTCATAAAACTCTACGTGGACCACGAGGCGGGCTGATTCTTAGTCGAGGAATAGTTGGCAATCCATTGAAAAAACCAGAGAAAACTCTCGAAAATTTACCTACGTTGATTGATCGAGCAGTCTTCCCTGGCACGCAAGGTGGACCGCACATGCACACCATCGCTGCAAAAGCCGTAGCGTTCGGTGAAGCTTTACAGCCAGAATTCAAAGATTACGCCGAGCAAATTGTTAAAAATGCGAAAAGATTGGCGGAAGAGTTGCAAAAGCGTGGATTTAAGCTAGTAACTGGCGGCACCAGCAACCATTTGATTCTGGCAGATATTCACAGCAGCTTCGGTATTGACGGCAAGGAAGCGGAAATCGCCATGGATAAAATCGGTCTGACACTGAATGCTAATGCGATTCCAGATGACCCACTACCAAGGTTCAGACCAAGCGGCATTCGCTTAGGCACGCCAGCCGTCACGACGCGAGGTGCCAAAGAAGACGACATGGAAAAAATCGCGGAATGGATGAGGCAGTCAATAGACAATCGCGATAATGATGATGAGTTGGCTGAACTCCGTAAAGAAGTCGTAGAATTCTGCCATACTCTACGCGATATTTAATATAAACCTGCACATAAAAAACTCTGGCTTAATGCCAGAGTTTTTTATTACCTATACCGAATTACGGAGCAGGAGTAGGACAAGTACCGACTGTTCGGCTCTCGATACTATTCTTACTGTAGTCGTAGTATGAAATCTTTGCACCTGTTGGATCGCCAGTACCAGGACACGCCTCATACTTAACTGTCGTGGTTGGAGTGGTTGAACTAAAAGCACCAGAACCTAATTCAGTAACATTGGCTGAAGCAATGTAGTAAGATTTCTTTGTGTCAGCACCAGTTAATTTTGCGATACCATCTGGATACTTGCCCTCTTCAGTGTTATATAGTTCAGCTTTCTTAGCAACTGAGTCAACTGTTGATTTAGCAGCAGATGTCTTTGCTTGGTTTTGCAAACCGTTGTATGCAACCAAAGAAACAACTGTCAAAATTGCAATGATCACGATAACGATCAAAAGCTCAACTAGCGTAAAACCTTGATTTTTGATATTCTTTGTAGTCACGATAATGTGCCCCCTAAATTGTTAGTTTGATTTGTAACTTGATAATACTACAACGTTTTTAAAAGCGCAAGCGTTTTTAATATATATATCTATTTTGCACTGGACGCAAGAATAAAGATTCCGTTGGGCTGAACCTATTATTTTCACTACCTGAAGTTCCGTCACCAATCTGCCCATTATCATTCAGTCCCCAACAGTAAGAGCGCTTGTCCGACATAATTACACAGCCGCGGTTTGCCCCAGCAGACAAACTCACTACACTCTCTGAAGCAGGAAGCCCATTTGGACCAACATTAACTGACTGAGGAGTAAATGAATATTGAATGTCCGTCCTATTTGCTCCAAGTTGACCCAATCTGTTATCGCCCCAACAATAGACTTTCTTAGTACCGGCATCGTTCATCAAGGCGCAAGAATGAGCAATGCCAACCTCAACCTGCAGCGCCACCCCAGGCAAACCACCGACCAACCTCGGCTCAATATGCTTTTTAGGAGTGCCACTCCCCGGAGATCCAGCCTGTCCGCGCCCAGCGCCACCCCAGCAGTACACTCTACCCGCAGCAATAGCGCAGGTGTGAGTTACATAATCAGGAGAGCCCGACCAAGTGTATCCGTCTTGAGATATATCAGTCACGTCCTCCAAACCCTTAACTCTGGTAGCATTACCATAGCCGCTATAATGCGGCACACCAATACCCAGCTGTCCAAACCTAGCTTGCCCCCAACAGTAAGCTCTTTTTTCGGTGGTTATAACACACATAGTTTGTGAACGAGATCCGCCAGTTGATAACTTAGTAGCAGAATAATTATTAGGAAGCCTGTCGGGGCCGCCCGAATTAATACGCACTGGCGTTGCGCTGGACTTAGGGCTGCCGGGACTCCCGTAACCCAATTGACCCATAGTATTACTGCCCCAACAATACACCTTTCCTGCAGCAATAGCACACGAAACATCACCGGTTCCTCCAATTGCACTGATATTATTTCCAGCAAAATCTGCAGCTAGCGCGCCAGTAGGCGGCTTAACCTCGACTGGAACACTAGAATATTTACCGTCGCCAAAATCTCCATTACCTAGTTGTCCAAATTGATTATTACCCCAACAATATATCTTCCTGACAGAACTAAATTCAGTCAACACGCAGCTATGAAATTGTGCCGCAAATATATCAATAATTTTCCCATTTCTCATATCACCCACAGAACGCACCTTTACAGGGACATTAGAACTAACAGTAGTTCCGTCGCCCAATTGACCCATAGTATATTCATTACTTTCATACTTGTCATTATTACCCCAACACCAAACATTATTCGACAATATAGCGCACGTACGATAAGTGCCGCTTACCGTGCGCGTTGCGTCAATATCAGCTGGCCAAGTAACTGATTTTTTTACAACAGCAGTATAAGTTTTTAAGACTGTGCCACTACCATTTGTTATTTCAACGCGACCGGTGGATGAGATTTGAGCGGTAGCGGCCGACAGAGCCGTGCTTCTAGTCGAAGCCTCCAAATCACCAACTTCAAAAGTCGTCCTAAATTTATTGCCTTCATCAAATACATATTTCTCATAACTCGGATTTACAGCCCCCTTACAATTAGTTTCCGGGCGAAGCGGACCAATTCCGCCAGGAACCGAACCCCATGATTGCTCAGCTCCATTAGAATCCAAACAAGCGTTAGCATACGCCGTACCCGCCTCACCAGCATCTTGGGCTAACTTGTAATAATACTCTTCCTGAGAGTAAATATATGATTGAGCCACAACCCTCATAGCGCCAGCCAAAAGAGCCAATATAAAAGTACTCATAAGCACAATTAACACCAAAGAATAGCCGTTTTTTTGTCGAATCATAAGTTATTTATCTTTCGTATCATTAGTGTTTGAGAATCGGAAACTTGTTTACTTGGTGATTGTATTGTTAAAGTAACCTCTACATTATCCGCGCCATCAAGAGCTTTATTATCGCTATCTGGAGCGTCACTATTTTTGCTTATCAGCGTTTTTCCGTCATAGTAATTAATCTTAAATTCCGAAACTCCAGTCGCTAAAATCGAATCTTCACGAAGCTTCATAGCTCGATCTTTAAACTTATCAGCATCCGTAACATTCATACAAAAGTAACCCGCGGCAGACCCTGAGTATGGCGCTGGAGGATAGCTGGAGAAATCAACTAAATCATTATAGATAGTCCGTCGATGCAACTCTCCATTCTTCAAAAAATATATGACTATTTTTTTATACTTCGGCTGCTGAGTCTTATTTGCATTACAGTCGAACTTTGGAGTTCTTAGATATACAATCTCCCTAGAATCAGCGCCTCGTCCCATATTTGTAGCATATTGGAGCAATATAAGTGAGTTCTTTTCAGGATCAGTAACGGCGCTACTTGAATATGGATTACTTCTATATCCCCACTCTCTAGGCGTCGCACCGGGGAAATTTTTATCGGTAGCAAACGTATCCTCTCCATCATAACTGCTCACCTTAAAGCGCGAAGCTTGACGCACGTCAGTTTCAATTGCATCCATGGAATTATGCATATTTCGGCTAATCTCAACCTTCGCCTTACTGATAGACGCACTTTGATTTGCCGAAATTAACATCTGACTAAACACACCGACGACCATTGCGATGATAACCATCACCAGGGCTAGTTCTACTACAGTAAAACCACTCTCACTAGAACGCCACATATGTCGCATGTACCACCTTCTTTCCACTACCCACGCCAGAGCTTGGCAACCCATATTCTACGATAGACTCCACTTTAATCGGCATTCCCAGGCTAATTGTTCCACTCTTACATCCGTATGGCGCTGATGCATATACTTGCTGCCTAACCACCCCAGGCAGTCCATCGACATTACCAGTAGTTCTTGTAACTTCATACCTAGTATTCGACGACGTCGTGTTACATTTAAACCACGACGGAGCGGAGTCATTCGCATAACGACGCATATTATTATACGCCAGAAGACTCGCTTTATTATGCTGAGCGCTTAAAACCGATATCTGGCTAACTTGCGCTTGCATACTTAATATAACGACCATGAAAATACCAATGACAACCAGAGTAACTGCAACTTCGACGATAGTAAATCCATCGCTTTTTCCTGTTAATCGCGCCATATACTATTTACCCTTTTTTCCGACCCCGTCGAAAATTCCTTATATATAATGTTATATTTCACACAAGTTGCCGCCGCCACGTCAGTTATAAGACCAGAAGTCGGCTTCGTACAATTCCCATCGTCTATGTTTGCCGCCTCGTACAACAACTCGCCGTTATTACCGCCAGCCCAATCGCTCCGATTACACTTGATCATCTCCTTTTTCAGAGAATCACTTCCTACAATTGACGAAAAACTCTTAATAAGATCAGCACAGGAAGGATATTCGTGTCCAATAGAGCTTACATTTTTATATTTGTAATATCGCTCCAACCTCAAGGACAACTCAGATACATCAGCTTTTTGCTCCTGATCTCTAGTCAAATTCAAAAATCTTCCGCCACCAACAAACGCAATGCTGGCTAAAATCGACACAACCACAATAACTACTGCCACTTCAACTATCGTATAGCCACCCGTCCCACGATTCATATCAATATTGTAGCGCAAATCTACAAAAAAGCATATGCTTATTATTAGGAAAGTTCTAGCGGCTCTTGTTCGATTTTTATGCCAAATTTATCAAAGACAATTTGCACAATTTCCTCACGAATCGCCACCAAGTCATCATATCCTGTTGCCGAATCATTCACGAGCACCAACGCGTTCTTTTCGTAAACTCGCATGCCGTGACTGCGATAACCCCTTAAGCCAGCCTTATCTATCAACCAACCTGTCGGGATTTTATATCTTCCGTCGGACATTGCATAATTTGGAATGTCGCTATATTCTCTTTGCAATTCTTCCAATTTCCACTTTTCAACCAGCGCATTTTTGAAGAAAGAACCCGCACTTGGTAGTTCAGCTGGGTCTGGCAATTTTTCTGAACGAATATTAAGAACTGCCACGCGAATCACTGACAAATTGACCTCACGAATATCATTCTCGTCAATATATCTCTGTAAAGAAGCATAATACGGCGGTTTCGGCTCTGCTTTATTTAGTCGTAAAGTAATATTCAGAATGCAATATCGCCCTTTTTCCTTGTCGCGAAAAATGCTATTTCGATAAGAAAAGTCACATTCATCAGCAGAAATAGTTACAATCGTGTCGGTTTTTGAATCGTAAGCCTCCAGACTAATCAACGTATCAGCAATTTCTTGCCCGTACGCCCCAACGTTCTGAACCGGCGCAGCTCCAGCCGTTCCAGGAATTCCCGACATAGCCTCAATTCCCTGAAGTCCAAGCCCAATAGCCTTCTCAACAACCTCGTCCCAGACTTCACCCGCACCAATTTTCACATCAATTGTTTCGTCGGTTTCAGAGATAACCTCAAAACCTTTGATCTTATTCAATAGTACGATTCCTTCAAAAACCTCGTCATGCGTAATCACATTACTGCCACCACCCAACACAAAAATCGGCAAATTTTCCTTTCGGGCATTACGATATAGCGAAACAACATCACCAGCAGAATCCGCCGTCGCCATATAGCGAGTCTCACCTCCCAATTTCATAGTTGTGTATTGTTTCAGTGATATATTAGTCATAACGTCCATGCATATAGTATATCATTTTACTCGGCCGTCATCTATGATATAATAACTTCATACGCACCCGTAGCTCAGCGGATTAGAGTACTTGGCTTCGAACCAAGGGGTCGCAAGTTCGAATCTTGCCGGGTGTACCAAAATAGCTCGTCATTATGACGGGTTTTTATTTATGATGACATCATAAAAACACTAGTCGAGCGGCTGAATTAGTTATTCAATGGTGGATTCTGAATCCCTGACGGCATTTGCGCAGATTGTGAACCTAAAATTTGGCGAATTTGATCAGCAGTAATAATTGTAGTCGAACCGGGCGCGACAGTTCCCGCCAGCATTTGCTTGGCAACGGTATTCTCGACCGCACGCTGGACGACGCGGCGCATCGGACGAGCTCCCAATCTTGGATCATAGCCAGCCTCAACTAGCAATTTCTTACCTTCTTCCTCGACCGCAACTTGAATTTTTTGCGGCGCCAAGGTCTTATTAACTCCCGCCAAAATCAAATCAACAACCTGCAGCAACTCCTCTTTTCCTAGCGGACGGAATAGAACAATTTCATCAAAACGGTTCAAAAACTCTGGGCGGAATAAATTGGCATTAATCAGTTCGTTGATAAACGTCTGTTCGAACTGCTCCAATTGATAGCCCCGCTCAATATATTCACGAATTCTATCCGCGCCAGCATTCGACGTCGCAATCACAATCGTATCGCGAAAACTAATTTCTCGGTTATTTTCATCGCGAAGTATTCCCTCATCCAAAAGCTGCAGAAGCGTCGTCAAAACCTGAGGATGAGCCTTTTCAATTTCATCCAAAAGCACGACAGAGAATGGGCGCTTCTGAACTTGAGCAGTCAAGCTTCCCGGATCTCGCGCGCCATCCGCAATTAACCTAGCCACGTCATCCGGCCTGACAAATTCGTTCAAATCCAAGCGAATCATATTGCCTTCACCGCCAAAATAAACATCCGCCAAAGCTTTAGAAAGCTCCGTTTTACCAACACCAGTCGGACCAAGAAACAGGAATGCGCCAATCGGTCGATTCTGATTTCTAACACCTGTGCGCGCGCGACGAATGGCGTCAGAAACAACCGTCACGGCTCGCGTTTGATTGATCATTCGCTGATGAATTAATGACTCCAAGTTTAACAATTTTTCCTTTTCATCGCTCAAAGATGCTACTGAAATTTTTATACCAAGAGTCTTTTCAATCGCATCGTCCACAGATTGCGCGGTCACTAGCCCGCCGCTGGCGTAACTTGCTGCTGCCTCCAAAATTTTCAACGCCTTACCTGGCATTACCAAATCTTGAACATAACGATCGCCAACACGATACGCCTCCGCCAGCGCCTGATACATATATGTCACTTTGTATTGCGCCTCAAATAAAACCAATTGATCGCGCATAATTTTCATAGTTTCAGGTTCATTTGACGGCTGAATTGCAATCGTGTTCAAAGCGTGAGCGAGCTGCGGCTTAGTCTGGGAAATTTGCAAAAATCGCTGATCGTCCATCGTTAAAATCGTCCTAAGTCTGCCCGCCTCTAGAATTGGCAATAACACATTACTCAGGTCAACCGAACCAACACCTTCTTCGAAGAATAATTGCGCATTGTCCAGACATAAAATCACGTTTTTCGATAGAAAGGCTTCGTTCAAAATCATCGTAACCAGATTCTCCAATTCCCCGCGACCCGACGCCACACTAATCAACGACGACGCGTCAAGCATAAAAACTTGCTGATACATCAGAGAACCAGGAACGCCTCGATGTCCGTCAATCAGCATTTCCGCAAACGCCGACACGACAGTACTTTTTCCCGCACCATCAGCTCCAACTAGCGTAATATTCTGCCGCCCGCCAGAACTAAACGTTTTAAGCATCTGTCCCAACGCTTCCTCGTGTGCAGCCAACTTAGTTGTAAACGCGCCGCCAGATACACTGACGCTAACATTCTGAGCAAATCGACTCAGCAGTGGCGTATAACCAAAAGACCAATCCCTAGCAATTCCGCCCGTATTTAGCGGCTTCTCTTTATATTGGTCGATCAGCGCCTTTATTCGCTCATACCATCGAATAGTCTCCTCGATATCATGAAAATCGATCTTCATATTCGCCAGCAAAGAATCGTGTTGTGGCAATTGCTTTACTATCGCCGCCGCCAGAACCGCGCTAGTAATCTTCGGACTTTCCGTGCTCTGCCAAATTTCAATCGCCGCCTGCCAAATCTGCTCCGTTCGATCCGGATCGTCAACGGAAATATTACGCAAGAAATTCGGCGTCAAACCCAGCCGCACTGCCAAAAATTGCCCGGCTCGCGTGCCTGTAATCGCCTCAGCAATATCAATCGGCGTCGGTCTGCGCGGCAATTTGCCTAAAACGTCCGCCGCCATCACATCGTCAATCGTCTTAGGATTTTTACTAATCTCCGCAGTCTTTAAGTCTTTTTCCCACCAAATCGACACCATAATCATCGGGCCGCTCAGACCAAATAATAGCCAGCCGATCGCCCCGTGTTCAATCAACGACCACAGACCAAGCAACACCATCATAATGCCGACAGCTATCGCCACGATATGCCAAGCATTGCCAAACCTTACAGAAAATCGCGCTTTCTGGGCTCGTAAACTGTCGTAATTAAATCTCGGCTCTATTTCCATACAGAAACTCCCATTTGCCATAAAATAATTCCGATAAACGGCATCAGTGGCAGCGCCAGCCACATAATAACCCCTACAATCATCCACAAAAATCGTAGCAATATCATCAATATTCCAATAATTATCACCATGGAGCGCACCACCGCGCCAATTACTCGCGAGAACATTTTGTCAAAAAACGCAGATAACTGCACGGATAAGTCGCCGCCAACCGGAGCGGCTGAAATCTGACGAAACGGGTTGAATAAGGTTTTCAAAAGCAGCCCGACTGAGAAAAAATCTGCGGTTCGTAAAACCCCCAGAAAACTTTGTCGGATATATTGCAACAAGCCATTGCCATACCACCACTGAAAGATACCCACCAAAAACATATTGATATTGTAGCACATCGGCCCGGCAGAGTATAATAGACAATATGGCAAGACAGATGATTAGTACTATTATTGGCAAAAGCGTCAAGAAAGTCGCTAAATTACGCGGTGGCGGTTCAGCCTTGCCGGGTTTGGTGATTGAAAAAATTGACCCAAAATTTATTCAGAGAACGTTGGCAGATTTGCCGCAAGGCGTGGTGATTATCAGTGGAACGAATGGAAAAACGACGACGACAAAAATTGTCGTAGAGTTATTGGAATCGGTCGGATTGAAAGTCTTCACCAATCGCACTGGTAGCAATTTTTCCCGAGGCGTGGCAGCAGCGCTGCTCGATGAGGTTAATATCCGCGGCAAGCTGGACGCCGACATTGCGGTTCTGGAACTGGACGAGGCTTGGGCGGTTAAGTTTGTGCAAATTGTTCGTCCGCGCTTTTCCCTGCTTCTGAATGTTATGCGCGATCAATTGGACAGATTTGGAGAAATTGACAATACAGCCGCACTACTTCAAAAAATAGCCGAAGCCACCAGCGACACTGTCGTTCTCAACCGCGACGATCCGCGAATTTTTAAGATTAGCGAACATATTCAGGCTAAAAAAGTTTTCTTCGGTACAACCAGCGAATTGCTTCAATTAATGCCAACAGACGACACTCTAAAATACGGGACCGCAGTCGCAAATCAAAGCGTAGTTGCCGATGTTTTATTGAAAAAAATTAACGCTCAACAGGCGACTTTTCAAATTGACAATAAAGAAATTGACGTAGATCTGCAACTCACTGGAGTTTATAATCTTCTCAACGCGGCGGCAGCGGTTGCTCTGGCTCGACAAATCGCGGGACCGGAAATTACCGATACAATTTTATCTGCACTGGAGAGCATAAAGCCGGCGTTTGGTCGTGGCGAAACAATTTACCTGAATGGCACGCCAATTGAGCTTATTTTGGTGAAAAATCCGAGCGGCTTTCGGTTGGCACTTCTGTCGTTCGCCAAAAACAATAGCACTACGATGATCGCTGTTAATGACAATTACGCCGACGGACGAGATGTAAGTTGGTTCTGGGACGTCGATTTTTCACTATTGAAAAACGTAGCAATGATCAGTGGCGCGCGCGCTTACGATATGGCTTTGCGACTTCAATATGATGACATTTCAATTGGGAAAATTGACACAAATATTTCGAAAGCTCTGGAAGATTTCATTAATACCAATCCCGACGAGCCAAAACAGATTTTTTGTAGCTACACAGCCATGACAGCGATTCGCCGCCTGCTAAGCGAAAAAACCGACGTGGAGGAAATATCATAATGAAAATAATAATTGCGCAACTTTATCCGCGAGATATGAATCTTTATGGCGACTGGGGCAACACGCTAGTCCTGAAAAAACGGCTGGAGCGACGCGGCTTCGAAGTTGAGATTATCGATCACAATCCAGGCGATTCAACGGATTTTTCTAAAATTGATATTTTTGTTGGCGGCGGCGGACAGGATTCTGGGCAGACGATTATCCAAAACGACCTTCTGGCGCGAGCTGATGAACTGCGACAATTAGCAAAAGACGGCGTGCCGATGTTGATGATTTGCGGAATGTACCAATTATTTGGTCGATTTTTCCGAACGCTCAAAGGCGAGGAAATTGTTGGCGCTAACATTCTACCAATTGAAACGATTGCTGGCGACGAGCGGATGATTGGTAACATTGTCATTAAAAGTCAGGAATTTGGAGATATCGTTGGCTATGAAAATCACAGCGGACAAACTTTCTTAGATAAGACCGCCAAACCTCTTGGGCAAGTTATTAAAGGCGCCGGCAATAACATGACCGACGCAAACGAAGGTGTTCGCTATAACAACATCATTGCCACTTACCTCCACGGCCCGATTTTGCCTAAAAACCCACAGATTGCAGACTTTCTTATTGGCGAGGCACTAGAGCGACGCGGCGTAAGCGCAGATTCGGGGCTGGAAAAAATTGACGATACTTTAGCGAATAAAGCGAGAGAGATAGCGTTAAAATTATCCAGATAATCCATGAAAAGAATCCGTATATATCTTAAAAAGCTATATGCATTTCTTCATCAAATGCCCGGTTGGATCTGGCTAATTCCAATCTTAATCTTAGCCATCAACGTTCGACTTACCTATTTAACAAAAGCCGATATTTGGCACGATGAAGGGTATACGGCAGCCATCATTCAGCAGCCAATCAGAGAAATTATTACCATCACAACCACAGATGTTCACCCGCTGCTTTATTACGTTATTATGCACGTTTGGCAATCGATTTTCGGCAATTCCGTAGCTTCGCTCAGAGGATTTAGCGTTACGTGCGGAGTTCTGACGATTGCTCTATTGTTTCTATTACTCCAAAAACTTTTTTCTAAAAGAATCGCCATATTCGGAAGTTTTTTAGCAGCACTAGGACCATTCTTAATTCGCTATAGCGACGAAGCTCGAATGTATGCGCTGGCAGCACTTTTGGCCGTAGCAATGACTTATGCATTCATCGTGGCAGTCGATCACAAAAATAAGAAGCTCTGGTGGGTGCTATACGGAATTTTAGTGGCACTCGGTCTTTATACGCAATATTTCCTAGCATTAATATTGCCCGCACATTTCGTATATATTTGGCTAAAACTTGGCGGAAATCGCACTGCCATAAAAAATATATTTAAGGACAAAAACGTTTGGCTTGCCGCAGGAACATGCTTTTTACTATTCCTTCCCTGGCTACCAATCATGATCTCCCAAACCAGCCGAGTAAGCGGCGGCTTCTGGATCCCCGAAGTCACCAAATTCACCATCCCGACAACACTATCAATGTTCTTAACTTATGACGACAGAATTGTCCGCTATTTTGGGTTGTTACTGCCGCCAATTATAGTCGCAGCTTCATTCATCCTAGCCAAAAAACACCCAAAATACCAAGCAGCAATTTGGGTTTTAACAATTTGGCTGCTATTACCAATGATCATCGTTTACATACTCAGCCAGGGTCGACCAGTTTATCTAGACCGCTACTTCACCTATTCAGCGCCGGCGTTTTACGGCTTAATTGCGGTATTCATCGGGCTTATTTTCTCTAATAAAAAATGGTGGTCTATTGGAATATCTATTGTCCTGACATTATTTATCGGTCATTACATGTGGCATATCGGCGGTAAAAATATTGCGGAGTCGTCCTGGAATAATACCAGCACAGCCATGAATCATATAAATGAAAATATTCAGAGTAGTGATGCTATTATTTCTGGCGAGATCTACACTTATTTTCATACTTCCTATTACAACCGCACAAATAAAGAAATTATACTTCTGAAGCCTAAAGAAGAGCTAGGTTGGGTTGGCGAATGGGGATTAATTAAGAAACTAAATACTCCAGAAATTAGTTCTTTAGAGTTAGTAAAATCTCCAAGAATCTGGCTTATTCTTCGCGAAAAAACATATGACGAATATAAAAAACAAGTTCCGCCCTATTGGCAATTAAAGCAAGAATTCCATGATGGCGACTTGATTATTGGACTATACGAAAATAAAAAATAACTGGTTAAATACCAGTTATTTTAATATATTGAATGATTTCAATTGGTCGGGGTGAAAGGACTCGAACCTTCGACCTCACGGTCCCAAACCGCGCGCGCTAGCCAACTGCGCCACACCCCGAAGATATCTCTATCATTCGCTCTGATCTATCTTAACATATATCACTAAATAAGTACAGGAAAATCCCATAAAATTTAAAAGAGATCACTAAAAATACAACAGCTAAGCATTCACGGCTTCAATCTCAACTGACAGCACTTCTTTTTTGATTGGCAAAGATTGACCGGGCTCGAACGTATAAACCAGTAATTGACCAAACGGCATTTCTACGTTCGCCATCTCGGCCTCTGGAACTTGGTCGAGATGTTTAATTAAAGCTCGAATAGAATTGCCGTGAGCCACCAATAAAATATTCTCACCATCCTGCAATTTCGGCAGAATCTCTTGCTCAAAATATGGAACAACTCGCGCATAAACATCTTTCAAAGTTTCGCCGCCCGGCACCGGATAATCCCAACCGCGTCGAATGCCATTAAAAGCCTCTTCACCAATCTCCGCTTTAACTTCCCATTTATTTTTTCCAGTTAAATCGCCATAATCACGCTCATTTAACTCAGTTGCATGCGTTGTTGGTAGATTTTCAACACCGCACCCTTCGAGTAACGCAGCCAAAGTTTGTTGTGTGCGTTTTAATGATGAAGTGTAAGCCTCATTAAATGACAAGCCTTTCAATAAAGCGCCCAATCGCACCGTGTCATTATGACCCTTTTCCGTCAAATTAACATCCGTCCATCCAGTCCACTTACCGAGCAGATTCCACTCGCTCTCACCGTGTCGACTAATAACTAATATTCCCATTATTTCCCTCCAATCATCGGCGCAAAAAAATCTACAACTTCTTTTTTCACACCGTCATTATCAATAATTTTCGTATTTACGTAACCGAATTTATCAATTGCCCAAAATCTGATTGCCCAGAGCAGCGACATATCTTCAAAATCAACCTCATTTTTGGCAATAAATTTGCTAGCCACAATTTCCGATTCCTGCAATTTTATCTCCGAAAAAGCATCGTTTTCTAACTTCGTAAAAAACACAAATTGATGCGTCAAAAACTCATCAGAATGGCGCGAAGCGACCATCGCAAGCTTCAAATCCTTAGGGTCAACTTGAATATCAACTTCTTCTTTTACCTCGCGCACCACCGCTTCCAACGGAGATTCTCCAGCGTCAACAATGCCGCCGGGCAGCGACCAATGGTCTTTATAGCCAGCCTTGACGATCAATAGTTCGCCTTGCTCATTTTCAATCAGTACCGCCGCACTAGAAAAACGTCTGTCCAAACTTGCCAACCAAGCCCGTCGCTCTTCATCTGTAAATTTCATTATTTAGCAAACTCAATTGCTCGCGTTTCGCGAATCACGTTAACCTTAATGGTGCCAGGATATTGCATTGTCGACTCAATTTTCGTCGCAATATCTCGCGCCAATTTAATCGCCGACAAATCATCAATCGTCTGAGGTCTAACGATCACACGAACCTCACGACCGGCAGAAATCGCGTAAGCCTTATCAATTCCCTCAAAACTCGTGGCAACATTTTCCAAATCGCGCATTCGCTCTGCAAAGTTTTCAGCAGAAACATTACGCGCACCTGGACGTGCAGCCGAAGCCGCGTCACAAACTCGAACAATAATTGCCTCTGGAGTTGTCGCTTCGATATCATCATGGTGCGCTTCGATTGCGTGGACAATTCTCTCATCCATGCCATATTTACGAGCCAATTCCGCACCAATATGATGATGTTTGCCCTCAATTTTATGCGACACAGCCTTACCAACGTCATGAAGAAGTGTAGCAATTTTCGTAATGCGCACGTCCGCACCAATTTCCTCGGCAATCATCCCCGCAATTTGCGCCATCTCAGTCGAATGCTTCAGGACGTTCTGCCCGAAGCTGGTGCGAAATTTCAGCTCGCCAAGAAGTAGCAGCATTTCCTTCGGAATCCCAACCACGCCAGTTTCACGCATAGCGTCTTCACCGGCTTGTCGAACCTCTTTTTCAATCTGTTTTTTAGCTTTAGCAACAACCTCTTCAATGCGCGCAGGATGAATACGACCGTCCTTCATTAGCATCTCAAGACTCAGTCGAGCCACTTGTCGGCGAACAGGATCAAAACTCGACAAAATAATCATGCCCGGTGTATCGTCAACTAAAATATCGACACCAGTTTCGCGCTGCAGCGCCTGAATATTACGCCCTTCCTTACCAATAATTCGCCCCTTCATCTCGTCATCAGTCAGTTTGACTGCAGTCACCGTACGCTCAGCAGTCACTTCACTACTCATTCGCTCCATTGCGGTCACGAGGATCATTTGCGCCCGTTCTTCAGCGTCATCCATTGCGTCATGTTGTAGTTTCGACACCAAACCGACCAAGTCTTGCTTAATGTCGCGCTCGGTCATCTGCATCAATTTATCTGCGGCATCCTTCTTTTTCAGGCCAGCGATTTTTTCAAGCTTTTCCTGCTGCCTGGAGCGGATGTCGCGAATTTCATTTTTAAGATTATCAACTTCATCCTCATGCGCGCGCAATTTTTCTGCTCGTCGATCAAGCTCTTCCAGCTTATTGTCCAGAGTCTTCTCGCGATCCGCCAAACGATTTTCGGTCTTTTGCCACTCCTTGCGACGTTCATTTTCAATCTTAAGCGCCTCATCCTTAGCCTTAAGGACGATGTCGCTCGCCTTAGTTTTCGCATCTGCCAGATCTCGCTCAATCTGATTTTTACCGTTAATTTGGCGAGTTCTCTGGTATCCAACAAGACCAGCAGCACCCGCGCCAGCTCCAACAGCCGCGGCAATAATTACTTCTATCATTATCATTCCTTTCCGATCAGCCGCCCCTGAGTATTCGTCTCAAGGAAAAATATCAACAGCCAATCAACTTCAAACTATCTAATTCGGCGAATCAAAAATCACAAACCGCCGTAATTTAATTATACACGGTTTTGACGGTTTGGGCGATAAAAATTATTTTCGCGGCGCAGTGATATTCGCAGCAGCACCGTACTCTGGCATAACAATTTTTTCATTCTCACCAGAACTCAATTTATCCAAAGCCAAATCACGCCAATTGTCGCCCATCGCACTAACAATAGGAATATCCAAGCTGTCCGCCAAGGTATTCACAACCGTCAAACCAATTCTCAGCCCCGTAAAACTTCCTGGTCCTTTCATCACGCCAATGCCGCTTATCAGGTGCAAATCGCCAGTCTTTTCTTCCAAAAATTTCAACAAATTCCGCGCCAACGTTCGCCCAGCTTCCCATTCAAAATCCTGACGATTTTCTCCATTGACTATTGTCAAAAAACATGTTGATGTTGAAGTGTCCAATAAAATTATCACGCCATATTCTCCTTTATTTTTCCAAAAAGTTCATCAGATTTTTTGCCGCCAGGATGAAATTCCACAAGCCGCCCTTCTTCGCTAGTCGCAGTAATTTTTATCACCAACCGATCACTCGGTAATGCATCATCGACAGCGCCAGCCCATTCAACTACAACCACCGAATTAGAAGCCGCCACTTCGCGAATCTCCTCGCTCATAATTCCAGCATTTCCCAATCTATAAAAATCGTAATGCGCCAAACTCAAACCGCGAGGCGAATCGTACACACGCGAAATCGTGAAAGTTGGACTCTGAACTGGCTCGTTGATCTCTAAAGCTTGCGCAATTCCCTTCGTCAACGTGGTTTTCCCTGCGCCAATATCACCAACCAATTCCAAAACTTCTCCACCAGAAACAGCCCGACCAATTGCCGCGCCCAATTCTCGCATTTTCTCTTCACTAGAAATATTCACTCTTATATTATACTATGCTAGCTTTTTTTTGGCGATGATAGTACAATAACCATAAGAGTTATGCGTGTTTCAGACCAGACAATTGAGAGCATTCTGAAACAAGGTGGGGTTGTTGATGAGCCGCAGCTTGCTGATTTGAAATTGATCGCTGAACGGTCGAAGCAAACATTGCAAGAAACCGCTATTGAACAAAAAGTCATTTCTGAGGAAGATTTGACAAAGTTGATCGGCGATTACATTGGCGTGCCTTTCGTGCGAATTGAGCCAAAGGATATTCCCGAAGATGTATTGAAACGAATTCCTGAACATATCGCGCGCCAGTATAATGTTGTGCTTTTTGAGAAAAATGAGGACGATAGCTTGTCGCTTGCGATGGAAGACCCAGACGATGTGCAGGCGTTGAACTTTATCCAGAAAGAAATTGGCTACAACACTAAGGTTTTCCTAGCGACAAAAAGCAACATTTTGGACTGTTTGGAAAATTATCGCGGTAATATCAATGCCGAGCTTGATGAAGTCATTGCGGTACAAAAAGACGCTTCCGCCGAAGACCAAAACGTTAGCCAGGATGATTTTGCGGAAAATTCACCAATTGCCCAAACTGTTAATTTGTTGCTGGAATATGCCATAAAATCCAACGCTTCCGACATCCATATTGAACCGCGCGAGGATTACGTTCAGGTTCGCTACCGAATTGACGGTGTTTTGAAGGAAGTTAATAAATTACCACGAAACGTTCACGGCGCTTTGGTGAGCCGCATTAAAATTCTTTCCAATCTGAAAATCGACGAACGCCGCGTGCCACAGGACGGACGATTTAAGATAAAAGTTTCAGGAAAACAATACGCGCTTCGCGTTTCGACATTGCCGATCGCTGACGGCGAAAAAGTGGTTATGCGTATTCTGGATGAGTCCAACCAGGCTGTTAAACTGGATCAGCTTGGCTATTGGGGTCTGTCGCTCGCAACCGTAAAAGACGCAATGGCTCAGCCGAACGGAATGATCCTGGTGACTGGACCAACCGGATCGGGAAAATCGACCAGTTTGTTTAGCGTCTTGTCTGAACTCAATACTCCAGATGTCAATATTTCCACGATTGAAGACCCGGTGGAATATAAAATTCCTGGCGTAAATCAAACCCAGACCAACGCCAAAGCCGGGATGACTTTCGCTTCAGGACTAAGGGCGTTACTTCGCCAAGACCCAAACATCATCATGGTCGGAGAAATCCGCGACGGCGAAACCGCAAACCTTGGCGTTCAAGCGGCGCTGACCGGGCACTTGGTGTTCTCCACTCTGCACACAAATAACGCTGCGACATGTTTGCCACGTCTGCTGGATATGGGAATTGAGCCATTCTTGATCGCTTCAACCGTGAAGGCGGTGATTGGACAGCGACTAGTTAGGCGCCTGTGTATGAATTGCCGCCAAGAATACACTCCAAACGAAGAAGAAATAAAGTATATCACCGAGATGTTTAAGATAAACACCGAGTCGATTAAAAAAATTCACAACCTCGAAGAACAGGCTTTTGAGGATAAAATTGGCGGCGACACACCCATGGGGTCAACAGATTCAGGAATTGAACACTTATGGAAGCCGAACCCAGAAGGTTGCGACGAGTGCGGACATAACGGATTCAAGGGGCGCGTTGGCATTTACGAGGTTCTTGGCATTTCCATCCCTATTCAAAAAATGATTACCGCCAACGCCACCAGCAACGATATTCAAGATCAAGCGATTTCCGAAGGCATGGTGACGATGCAGATGGATGGACTTATTAAATCACTGCGCGGAATCACTACTGTAGACGAAGTTTTGAGGGCAACAAGGGAGTAACATTATGCCAATTTTTGAATATTTGCTTGTCAATAAAAAGAAAGAGACTGTCTCTTCAACGATTGAAGCAGCCGACAAACTGTCTGCTATTAACAATTTGAGGTCACGCGGACAATTAATAAAAATTGAAGAAAAAGGCGCAAAAAAAGAGCTTAGTTTTTCTTTCGGCAAGAAAAAGAAAGGTGCCAAGACTGAAGAATTGGTGATGTTTACTCGCCAATTAAGTGCCATGGTTTCAGCTGGCGTTCCTATTCTTCGTTCCCTTAACTCTATGGCAAAACACGCCGAAAGCGCCAATTTTCGAGACACGATCAACGCCGTGATTAAAGATATTGAAGGCGGTATGTCTTTCGCGGATGCCCTGAACAAACACCCAGAAACCTTCAATGATATTTACGTGAACATGGTTGCTGCGGGTGAAACTGGAGGTATTTTGGACGATATTTTAAAGCGTCTAGCCCTACAACAAGAAAAAAACTCATCCATGAAGAAAAAAATTAAAGGCGCCATGACATACCCGATCGTACTTTTAATTATTACGATTATTGCATTCTTTATCCTAATGATCTTCATTATTCCGGTTATCGGCAAAACCATTAAAGATATGGGCGGACCTGACGCTAAACTACCAATGCTTACTGAGATTATGCTCGGAATTAGCGATTTTGTAGTGTCATTTTGGTATATAATCATTCCAATATTTGCCGGGAGTATTTGGCTATTAATTCGCTATATTAAAACTCCAAAAGGTCGCGTAAAATTTCACAATATCATCATCAAAGTTCCAGCTGTCGGTCCAATTATTAAAAAGGTGGCAATCGCCCGCTTTACTCGAACCTTCTCCGCTCTTATTGGTGCGGGTGTGGCTGTACTTGAAGCGCTGGATGTAACTTCGCGCGCTGTCGGAAATGTCGCCTACGAAAAGTCCCTAAAAGAAGCCACCAGGCGAGTCCAAAACGGTGAAGTTTTATCAAAAATTATCGCAGAGCAGGACGATTTATATCCGCCAATCGTAGCGCAAATGTTGTCTGTTGGTGAGGAAACTGGACAGACAGACAAGGTTCTGGTTAAAGTCGCTGACTTTTACGAGGAAGAAGTTGACACCGCAATTGACGGCGTTAGCTCTATTATTGAGCCAGTGATGATTGTCGCAATGGGCGTCGTTATTGCCCTAGTCGCTGTCAGTGTCATGGGTCCAATTACAAGTATGGCGGGTCAAGTTAAGGAATAATAGTTTTTCAAAAAAGCTTATGCTATAATACCGATATATAGGTGGGAAAATAATAACGTGTCGAGTATATTTTATAGAAAAAAACCAATCATCGGTCTAGATATCAGCCGAACAAGCATAAAAGTAATGTCGATTGATAGAAATCGGATGCTAGTTCATGGATATGGATCGATTAACCTCGATTCTCAAAAAAGCGACGGAAATTCTGCAGACAACACCGAATATTTGGCACAGAATATCAAAACACTATTGAAGAAAAACGTCGTAGGACAAATTAATAGCAATCGCGTAGCGCTGGGCATACCGACCAACCGAACATTCTCGCGAACATTTAGTTTACCTGTGAAAGAAGAAAGCAATATTCGCAGTGCAGTAAATTTGGAAGCCGAACAATACATTCCAGCTCCATTAGATTCTCTTTATTTGGACTATCGAATCATCAATCGCACGAAAGATGAACTTAGTGTGCTAATGTGTGCCGCACCGAAGAAAATGATCGACAGTATGCTGGATGCCACAAAACAATGTGGTTTGGAAGTTGCAATAATTGAGCCAAACATCAGCGCAATCGCTAGACTTCTGAAGCGCACAGAAGAAGGAATGCTCCCTACTGTTATTGTCGATATAGGCACATCAACTACAGATATCGCAATTCTAGATTCTGATATACGTGTGACGGGCGGCTTAAATGTTGGTGGCTATTCACTCACCTTAAATTTAGCTAAAAAAATGAATGTACCGATTGAGACAGCTCATCAATTTAAGGTGTTAAACGGATTAAACCCCGGCCCAAGGCAAGCCAGAATCGCAGGAGCCCTGCAACCAAGCCTAGAAAAAATGACCAACGAAGTTAAGCGCGTTATGCGATATTACACAGACCGCTTCCCTGATGAGAAAAAAATCGAGCAAATTCTCATAGTTGGCGGCGGCGGTAATCTTCCAGGAATTGGTGATTTTTTCACAAACGAGCTATTAATGCCAGCGCGCGTGGCAAGTCCGTGGCAAATGCTCAATTTCGATGGACTAGAGCAGCCAGCAAAACAGCTTCGCTCCCAGCTATCACCAGTCGCAGGGCTAGCCTTAATCAAGCAGGAGGATATTTATGATTAACCTTCTTCCTCCTCAAGAAAAAAAACAAATCAGCGCTGGACGAGTAAATGTCATCTTAAGACGATATTGCATCATATCATTGATATTTGCAGGCTTGCTATTCTTAACTATTGGCGGATTTTATCTGTTCTTAGAAAATAGCCGCACCTCAGCTCAAGCCAACATCGACGAAGGAAATGCCAAACTTGCTCAATACCAATCGACGCAAAAAGAAGTTAGCGAGTTTAAGAAAGACCTCGACTCGGCTAAGGCGATCATTAGCAACGAAGCCCATTACTCTACAATTATCCCAAAAATTGCACAATACATCCCATCGGGTATGGTTTTGGATTCTCTGGCATTAGACACTTCAGCGTTAGATAAACCATTGTCATTAACAGCTCTTGGAAAAAACAGGGATGACGCCATCCGAATAAAAACCAGCTTAGAAAAGTCAGAAATATTTAGTAACGTTCACTTGGAGACTGTTGTTTATAGCGATGGAAACCAATCGTCAGACAAGCCTGCAGATTATCCAATCACTATAACAATTAGCGTTACACCAAAGCCAGAGGTCTTAAAACAATGAAAAAAGTTCTAAATGCCAGCATCGCGCGAATTGTCCTGTCGTTATTATTGCTCATAATATTATCAGCAATGGTAGGGCTAGTTATTTTCGCCTATTCATTCTTAAGCAAAACATCAGAAGAAGTTGGAAAAATGCAAACAGAAGCAATTGCAGTTGACGCAAAAATACAAAGTTTGCTAGCATCAAAATCTCAGCTCGATCGCAATTCCGACACAGTTAAAAAAGCAAAGAATATCGTCTCAGAATCGAAACTTTATCAATATCAAAATCAGATTATTCAGGATCTAAATACCTACGCCAACCGCGCCGGCATTCCGATTAAAGCTTTCTCTTTCCAAAACGAACCAACAACTTCTGCCAAGACAGCGAAACCTAGCAAGCGGACATCCACCAATCCTGCTGGAGTGAAAAGCACTTTTGTATCAATTCAATTGGGAGATCATATAGATTACACGAAATTCCTACATTTCCTTAGTCTTATTGAAAAAAATGTCACCCGAATGCAGCTTTTAGGCGTGTCAATTTCCAGAGGTGCAAATAATCATGAAATATCAATCCAATCACTTGAAGTAAAGGTTTATACACGATGAGTCCATCAATATCAGAACAGCTCGAGCCAATCGTAAAATCACTATCCAAATTCCTGTGGCGATTTCATGTGATAATATATAGCGTTGTCGTAATCGGAGGCGTAGCAATCGCGATATTTCTTTTGAGCGGACTTTTAGCAGTTCCTACCGAAGAACCACAAACTGCATCAATAAGCTTCGATAAAAAAACCATGAAAGTCATTAAAGACTTCCGACCGTCAACTTCAGCAAATGACTCGTTTAGCCTGCCATCTGGTCGCTCCAATCCGTTTGCCGAATAGAACGTAACCGTTTATAATATAGTTATGCTTATATCCGCAGATCGCTTCCTTGATATTCCCGTCATGAGTCTTCAGACGGGCTCCGAACTGGCGCGAACATCGCGGGAAATTATCAATCCGAAGAATCTATCTATAATCGCATATGAGCTCGAGGGGCGACTTTTGGACCAACATCCTAGTTTACTTCGCATTGACGATGTCAGAGAAATTGGGCCGCTCGGTATGATTATTGATTCAACTGACGAGATTATCGGCATTGATGATGTAATTACTATAAAAGAAATTTATGACATCAATTTTACGCTAAAAGATAAGTTGGTTATTGATGAGAAGAATAAGAAAATCGGAAAAGTTATCGGATATACACTGGCAGCTGGGAATTTTATTATACAGCAACTCCGAATTCGGCGACCATTCTTGAAAAGTTTTGGCGACACAGAATTGCTTATTCATCGTTCTCAGATTATAAAAGTAACCGACGATAAAATTGTTGTAAAATCGGCAACCATCTCACACATAGCCGAAAAAACACCTATTCCGCAGATAAATTCATACGAAAATCCATTCCGCAAGCAGCCTCGTCCACAACCAGAATCTACAAAAGTTGATTAATCATTTGGGTTTTCAAGAGCTTTCTTAATGTCGTCGTAAGAAAAACCCTGCCTAGCCAAATATTGCATGAACTTCTGTTGGTCGTTATATCGATAACGTTTTTTAGCAATAACCTTCCGCAATTCCTCGTCATCAGAGCGAATATTCTCTTTAACTAACGACTCAATTGTTGCATTATCAATTCCCTTTTGCGCCAACTCCAACTTCAAACGACGAATACTGGCGCCTTTTTTCATGAACCGCTGTTCAAACCAAAATCGAGCAAATTTTTCATCGTCCAAATATTTTTTCTCAATAAGACGATCCAAGACGCGCTCGGTAATCTCCAGCTTTATTCCAGGACGCTCAATAATTTTTCCAGTTTTCGCCGAACGTCGACGAGTCGTTAGCGTTTTCCGACGCAGGTAATCGCGCACTTCTTTGATGGCTCGCGGACGCATTAAGCAGTACTCTATAGACCTGGCATATAACTTGCCAAACTGACTATCGTCTTCTAGTTTCGAAATTTCCTCTTCCGTATATTCGCGACCAATCTTGATGCCTAGCTCGCCGACCTGAAATACGTCCAAGCTAAAACGATATTTCCCGTCAACACTTACATTGACACGATTTTTATCACGAGTCTGAAGAGAAATATCGGTGATTTTCATGAAACTATTATAGCGCTAAAATTATACGCTAGCTACTGGTGGATTATTCGACCACCTCAACCACTTTGCCATGCATGCCGTTATAACAAGCAGCAGCACGCGGCTTAGTAATAACCGGCAGTTGGCGCGGAATGGCGCTCATATCGACATCGCCAAGCGTACCAGCCTCGACAATGCCAAGCGTAATGTGTGGACGAAATCCATCGATATCCAGCCCTGGATGAATGTCGTCCAGTATTTCAAGCAACTTCCGACGTACTTCAACCATCCAGGAAGTTTTCTGTACACGCAATTCAACACAAACACAGTTACCGGCTTCATCTGGCAAGAAGTTGACACCGTCAAGCACCAGTTTGTCTAGGGACGGCAGCGCGGCGGCAGCTAACTTGAGACGCGGTATATCCTGCTCAGTTACATTGATTAGCGTTGCGTGTGGAATAAACTCACCGAAATCAAGGTTCATTTTTTCTGACAGCCCTCGAAGGTAAGCGGTCTGCTCGTCATCAAAAATAAGATTAACTGACGCCATGTGGTGTTCGGCTGAATATCTGGACTCTACTGCTCGCATTACTTTTCCTCCTCCTTCACTTTATCACGCACTTTCTGATCAATTTCCGCCAGAACCTCAGGATTTTCCTTCAAGTAATTCTTCGTCTTATCGCGCCCTTGACCAATCGTTTCGCCGTTATATTTATAAAACGCACCCGACTTTTCAACTATACCGTGCGTTGCCGCCAAGTCCAGAATATCGCCAGTTTTACTAATTCCCTCGTTGTACATAATGTCAAATTCAGCCACACGGAACGGCGGCGCAATCTTATTTTTCACGACCTTAATTTTCGTGCGGTTACCGATAATATCATCACCAACTTTGATTTGACCAATTCGACGAATATCAATTCGCTGCGACGCATAAAACTTCAACGCATTACCGCCAGTTGTCGTTTCAGGATTGCCAAACATCACACCAATTTTCATACGAATCTGATTGATAAAGATCACCGTGGCTTTTGATTTATTGATAATTCCCGTCAATTTACGTAGAGCCTGACTCATCAATCGAGCCTGAAGACCCATATGAGAATCACCCATATCGCCATCAATTTCAGCCTGTGGCGTCAAGGCGGCCACCGAGTCGACTATCACCAAATCCACCGCGTTCGAACGAACCAACGTCTCCGTAATTTCCAATGCTTGTTCGCCGTTATCTGGCTGAGAAACCAACAAATTTTCCGTGTCCACGCCCAAACGCTTAGCGTATGCTGGATCAAGCGCGTGCTCGGCATCAATAAACGCCGCCGTTCCGCCCTGCTTCTGAATTTCTGCAATAGCGTGAAGCGTCAATGTCGTCTTACCTGAACTTTCTGGACCATAGATTTCTATGATACGACCCTTTGGATATCCGCCACCAAGCGCCAAATCCAAGCTCAAAGCACCAGAAGGAATTACTTCAACATCGACTTTGTGAGCCTCGCCCAATTTCATAATTGATCCATCGCCAAATTGCTTAGTGATTTGATCCATCGCCAGACCAAGCGCCTTAAGCTTACCTTCATCAACTTTTTTATCCGATGCCTGACTTGACTTTTCTGGATTTACTGTTTTACTGTCTGATTTTGCCATAGCATTCCCTCCTTAGTTACTTCCTTTATTATACCGATTTGTCGCAAGATTTGCTATAATTACATTCATGAATAAGCGAAACGGTTTCACTATTATTGAACTTTTGGTTGTAGCGACTTTCTTGATTATCATCGCAATCTTAGGTTTCTCACAATATACAAAATTGACCAACGAATCAAACAACGCCAAAAAACGCACCGCGATTAACGCCATGCATTATAGTCTGGAAGAAGGTTTTTACGTTAAAAATGGCTATTACCCAGAGAAGTTAGAAGAAGGCACACTTCCGACTATGGATCCCGCGTTGTTAAAAGATCCGCAAGGTAAGAAAATTGGCGAAAAAGACAGCAGTTACCGCTATGAATCTTCAAATTGCAATGACGGAAAGTGTAAGTCATATAAACTCGTTGCGACGCTTGTCGATGAAGACGACTACGTAAAAGAAAGTCGCCACAAATAATTAGCTAATCATCACAAACAGGACGGCCATTCTTAAAGTCTTCAATGGCATTATTGATTATCGCAATTTGCTTGCGTGGATTTGCCACAAAATGGAATATATATGTCGTTTCTTCACCCTCGGTGCTGAGGCGAATCGTGCCATAATTGAAAAGAGTCTGAATAACGCCTGATTGGAGGAAGCTTGCATCTTCAATACTGCCTAAGCTCACCGTTTGCTCGTGCCTATAGAATAAACTACCCTGGATTTCCTGAATCACACTTTCGTTGGTCATATAAAAGTGATTTTGCAAATATATCCACAAGGACACCGCACCACCAAGCGCAACCAGCCCAATAAGCAACATTGCCACGCCAAACACATCGGTTAGTGACGGCATCGGCGAAATAATCGAATCTCGAGCAATTGACGGATAAAACATCACAAATACCATAATCATCACCACCAAGAAAACCGAAATTCCCGTCGGGATTAGCATACCAATCGGATGACGTTTAATATCCAAAATAATATATTCACCTTCACTCAAATTGAGATTCGGGTATTGCTGGACTGATTTTTCATGCTTTTGCTTCAGGTCATCGCTAATAGTAAACGGCTTCGGGTCAATATCCCTGGCAACATGTACGACTTGCGGTTCATTAGCATACTGACTACGCAATCGCGGATCAAAATTCTCCCCGTCAATAATTTCCGGTCTTGCCGTCACATAAGAATTCGTCTGCGCCACAACCGGAGCTGGACGACCAGTCTGTGGTGGATGATGGTACAGTGGTCGACCATCAGCATCATACGCAACAGGCTGCGTTAAATCTTCTGACGAGGATGTTTGTGGATTCATGCCTATATTATAACACGACAGAACTTAAGATAGCCTTGTTTTTTGCCCATGGCGGCTCCTAGTTAAGTTTGTCTGGTTTTATTAAAGCACAAAAAGCCGAAGAATACGATAACTATTTTCCCAAATGTCGCTTTGCCTTAATCGTCACTCGACGACCACGCGGTGTGCGCTCAATAAAACCAATTTGTAGCAAATATGGTTCATAAAAATCCTCAATTGTCGTCGCCTCGTCACCAGTCAACGCCGCAATTGTTGTTAAGCCAACGGGATTATCGCCATAATTTTCCAGAATCGACTGTAATAAATTACGATCAGCCGGGTCCAAGCCCAACTCATCCACTTCCAGCATTTCCAAAGCGCTGGTTGTAGTTTTTACATCAATTATTCCATCGCCATTAACATCGGCGTAATCACGAACTCGCTTAAGAAGTCTATTGGCAATACGTGGCGTCAAGCGCGCTCGCGTTGACAATAAATCCGCCGCTTCACTTCGAATTGACGACTCCAAAATCTTCGCACTACGCGTCACAATTTTCGCAATATCCTCTGGCGTGTAAAATTCCAAGCGGTAAATATGCCCAAACCTATCACGCAAAGGCGCCGCCAAACTTCCGGTTCGTGTCGTCGCACCAATCACCGTAAATCGCGGTAAATCTAATCGAATTGATCGCGCTGCCGGACCTTTTCCGATCACAATATCCAGCTTAAAATCTTCCATTGCGGAGTACAAAATTTCCTCCACTGATCTCCCCAACCGATGAATCTCATCGATAAACAGAATATCACCGTCCGACAAATTAGTCAGAATCGACGCCAAATCGCCAGCTTTTTCAATAGCCGGACCACTGGTAATTCGCAGATTCGTGCCCATTTCATTAGCAATCACCGTCGCCATAGTTGTTTTGCCAAGCCCCGGCGGACCATATAATAATACGTGATCCAATGGCTCGCCGCGCTTTTTAGCCGCATCAATCGCCAATCGCAAATTACGTTTTAATCTTTCCTGGCCAACATACTCAGCAAAACTCTGCGGGCGCAAACTAACTTCAATTCGCTGCTCTTCAGAATCATCATCGTGCGAACTTGTATCAACTATTCTTTCAATTGCCATAAACTAATTATAGCATTTATAGTACAATAGAATTGTCTACATCTAGAACTCAACGTTTCAAACGTATTGTTTACGCATATAATGGGCAGCCGTTATTCGAGCGTAAACTCTACGTTCTAGGTGTAGACAGCCAAATTTAACGGCTGTCCTTTTTATTGGGCGGCACATCTCATAGGAGGGGATGATGAACACAAGCGAGAAAAAACCAATTTTTAAGAAGGTGTGGTTTTGGGTAATTATTGTTATTATTGTGATTGGAGTATCCAGCGCATCGCAACAGAACAAAGCCACTGTCGTCAATACAAACAATAATAACGCTACTTCGGAAAATAAACCAACCGAAAAAACTACTTTCAAAGTTGGTGAAACTATCGCTTTTGACGGCAAGGAGGTGACTGTTAAATCAATTGATCGCGACTGGAAATCAGATAACCAGTTTATTAAGGCTAATGACGGAAAAGAATTCGTTAAAGTGAATGTGTCAATTGTCAACAAATCAGATAGCGAGCTATCATTTAATACGTTCGACTGGAAAATAGAAGATGCGAATGGCGCTATTGAAGGACCGAGCGCTACAGCTTTCACGACGAACGACAATCTGAACTCTGGCACCTTGGCGATCAACGGCAAAAAAGAAGGTTCTGTCATATTTGAAGTAGCGAAAGATTCCACGATTAAAATTCACTACCAGCCTTCATTTTGGTCAAATAAAAAGATAGTCATTGAGCCTTAGAAAATTTACCTATTCTTTAAAAGGGCGCTATCTTAGCGTCCTTTTTATTTCTTCAACGCCTCAGTTACTCGCTGAGAAGTTGGTAAATTGACATCGACATTTTCAAGCGCCTTAGTGGCGTCCGCTAATGTATAGCCCAAAGCCATCAATGCCTCCAAGGCCTCATCAGAAGTGTTTAATTCAGTCTGTAGCGGGGTTTCCGTTCGTCCGTAATGAGTCGGTAAACCAACTTTATCGCTTAGATCGACCACCACTCGCTCGGCAGTTTTTTTGCCGACGCCAGTAGCCTTTTGTACAAAGCCGCTGTCAGCATTAGCAATAGCGTTACGCACTTGCTCGGCATCACCCAAGCTCAAGATAGCCAGTGCAGCCTTCGGGCCAACTCCTTGAACTGTGATTAGCATCTCAAACATTTTTTTCGCTGCCAAACTAGAAAACCCAAACAACTCCTCAGACTGTTCGCGCACATGATGATAAGTGTAAAATTTCACTTCCTGATCTAATATCACCGCGTCAAAATCATTAGTCGCCACGCTAACTTCATATCCAACACCATGAACATCAATGACTAACGAGCCGTTAAATTTCTCAGCAACTTTTCCAAAAACATGTGCAATCATATTTCAATTATACCCGATTCATCGCCGCGTGTGTAATTGCTGCGGCCAAAGCATCCGCGCAATCATCCGGCTTCGGAACATCTTTCAAACCCAAATTAAGTCGCACCATTTCCTGAACTTGCTTTTTATCGGCCTTTCCATAGCCGGTCAAAGTTTGCTTTATTTGCAGTGGCGTATATTCAGCAATCGGCATTCCAGCTTTTCGTCCAGTCAACATCGCCACGCCGCGTGCTTCCGCCACAGAAATCGCCGTCGTAACATTGCGTGCAAAAAATAACTTTTCAATAGACATAACATCAGGATTTGTTTCGGCAATAATCTCTGTCAGACTATCGAAAATATCTTCAAGCCTTTCGTCAATTGGCGTATGTGCCGGCGTCGTCACAACTCCCGCCGTGACCATCTTGAACTTGCCATGAGAAAAATCAATTACACCAAACCCCAAAATTCCCGTTCCCGGGTCAATCCCGATAATTCTCATATCTTTATTATAGCAATTATTTGCCGTTAGCAGACCTAACGCGTTCACGGATTTTTCGTACAAATTGCGAAATTTCCCATCGCCATTGCCATACGCCATAACCGACAGCCAGTAAACTCACGCCACCAAACATCCACCAACCCCAAGTAGCACCAGCGACCTGTTTAACTTCAGTAGCCGCCGAGCCAACAGTTGGCATATTTGCAGATTTTATCTTTCGACAGCGCTTAGTTTGCGGATTACGCTCAAATCCTTCTGGACATTCTTTTGCTATATCATCGGTAGAGGCAATTTTCTTGCATCGACCCGTAGCTGAATTGCGGAATTGACCTTCTGGGCAAGGCTTCAAAGTTTTTGCCGCAGCCGATGCGATAGATCGACATCTGCCAGTTTCTTCACTACGATAATAGCCATCTTTACAAGGCGTAATAGTTTTTATTGCTTCAATTTTTCGACAACGGCGAGTTTCCGGATGGCGGTATTGACCAACAGGACAAGGGCTTTCAACGGGCGGGATGGCAATTTTCACACATCTACCCAACACGTTCCTCTCATAGCCACTCTGACAGTCTGGATATTCCTTAAAGATATTCTCAGAATTTTCAGTTATCATAAACGTTTGCATCCACTCATCATCAATCAAACTCCACGAAGAGCTTTTCGCTAACTTCTCATATTCAGCGGAATCAATTTTCGAGCCAGCCTCGTCTAATAAATAAACTTTTCCTTTTGTTTTTGGCAATTTCAGCTTCGTATTTTTTATTTTTATCGTTAAAAATTCGCCAGGATTTAATTCGATGTCATCAATATTTTCACGAACGCCAGCATCGCCAACCGTCAATTTGCAGCCTGTCGTAATGACGGTTTTTTCGCCAGAATTGACAATCTCGATGAATTGTTCATCAACATTCGACGCAATTTCACTTAGCTTCAGACCTTCACATTTATTCAACTCCTTTGGAGATTCAGGTTTAGGCTCTGGACTCTTACAATTCGGACGTGAATACGGCACAATTTCCTGATTATCAGAACCTTTACTCGATAAAAAATCAGTGGAATTATTTTTCGAATCAATAATATTTCCATCAATAAAACAGCGCCAAACAATTTTCACGCCGCCTTTAATTGGCGAGCCTGCAGACTTTGAATTACTCCCCCAGCCAACAGTATCTGAAACCGACCCGTCCGAACGCAACAACACGACCGATCCATCATTTTGAGCCAAACCTAAATTATTATCAAACTTTATGGCGCGCTCCAACATCTTATCGTTCGACAAAACCAAAAATCCGTTCGCCAAGATTACTTCATCCTTGAAAATTTTTCCAACGGTTTTAGCGCCAGATCCAGTGTAATACTCTATTTTCCAACCAGCCAAATTAACATTCTGATTCGTCGGATTATAAATCTCAACGTATTTTTTATCCTGACTAATCTTTGAAATTAATATCGGAGCATTTTCTTCTATTCTTCCATCTGGATTATCTATTTTTGGCGGCTCAGATTCGGGATTTGGCTCGGACTTTGAAGACTCATTGGTGGCAGGATTTTCACTCGGACTATTTGTATTCTCTGTTGGAGTCTCGAGATTTTCACTTGATTGAGAAGGTGAATTGCTATCGATCTGCTCCTTATCAACAACTGGATTTTTCACTTCCTCAGTCGATTTAGGACTATCATCAACAGTCTGAACGTCATCAACTTTCGACTCTTGAGTAGCACTTGAAACGCCTTCCGCCAAAACCAACGGCGACGGCATTATTAGTGCCACAGCTAGTATCATAAGTAGTGTGTTGCGCAAATACTTCATGCTCGCTCCTTGCTTATGGTTAATCATCTTTAGTTTAGCGTACTTTTTGTCAAATTAAAAATCGCCCCAGAAAAGGAGCGATTCCTTAAAGCGATGATTTTATTCCGCTGTGATATCCGCGTTCGTATGAACATTCACAACGTCATCCAAATCGTCCAACGCATCAATCATCTTCATCAATTTCTGCGCCGTTTCCATGTCGGCAATTTCTATCGGCGTATTGGCAATATATCGTAACTCCGCATCTTTAACCTTCAAGCCTTGTTCAACCAATTTATTCCGTACGCTCGCCAAATCTTTCAACTCCGTATACACGATAATTTCGCCGTCTTCCTCGACAGCATCTTCGGCACCAGCGTCCAAAACCGCCAGCAACAAATCTTCCCCGCTGCCTTCGATAGTAATGACGCCTTTACGCGTAAATTGGAACATCACACTACCAGCATCGGCAATTCGTCCGCCATTTTTAACCAACGCAGTTTTTACCTCTGGCAATGTTCGATTGCGATTGTCTGTTGCCGTTTCAATAATAACGCCCACGCCGCCAGGACCATAACCTTCATAAGCAATTTCTTCCAAAGCCGCCGCGCTCTTATCTGCCACTCGGTCAATTGCTCGCTGGATGTTTGCACTAGGCATATTCGCAGCCTTAGCTTTTTCAATTGCCATCGCCAAACTTGAGTTCAGCGCTGGATCTGTGCCGCCACGTGCTGCAATAGCAATTTGATTACCTAATTTCGTAAAAATCGCGCCGCGCTTAGCGTCAACAATCGCTTTTTGTCGGTGAGTTGTAGCCCATTTACTGTGTCCTGACATAATTTCTCCTAAAGTTATTTGCTATTTCAATCTGTTACTATTATACACTACTCCACAATATTTATCTTAGCGAGGTCCAATTTAGTTTGTTTTTTCATCCAAATCATTGCCAAAATTAGCGCCACATATAAAACCGCACACTGCCACAAATTGATACTAACTTCCATTTGAGCCCACTCAAATCCAGCCGTCCAATTGGTGACTTGAATCATATAGCCAAGTAGCCACATCGTCGGAATTGCGATCAAAGCGCCAATCATCGGCACAAAAACCAGCACGCCCGACATAAACGTCAGCAACATCGCTAGCGGCACAAACGGCAAAATCAACATATTCGCGATTAACGCCACATTACTAATAACACCAAAACTCATCATAAGTAGCGGCAACGTCATAATTTGCGCCGACAAAGTTTCAATTAAAATTTGTCGAAACGCGCCCGGCTCTTTATTGCCAAAAAAGTAAGAATGTAGAAGCGGCGCCAACATAATTACGCCCGCAAACGAAGCAAAGCTTAATTGCCAGCCCAAATCGCCCCAACCAAATTGCGGATTTATCAATAGCGTAATTGCCGCCGACACAGGAAGTAGGACCAGCGGATGAATTGTCCGGCCGTAATACCACGCCGCCAAACTCAGCCCCGCCACCAAACCAGCTCTCGACATGCTAGGACTTAATCCAGTCACCGCCATAAAACCAATTATCATAACAGCCGCGCTGAGCATCGCTAAATATTTTGATCGCTTGGCGAATAATCGTCGCGCTAAACGAACTAAAATTGTTAAATTATAGCCGCTCGCCACCACGATATGCGTTAGTCCAGCAATTTTCAAATTGTCACTTAATTCAGTTGGCATAGCACGTCGCAAGCCTAATAAAAATCCCAATCCCAACGCGGACTCTGATTCCGGAATATGCTCACGAACCCGCTCCGCAAACCAATCACGAACTCCCACCGCCACATCACCCGGAACGGGTCTTTCGGCGCTAATAATTTTCGCCCGATATACACTTGCTGAAAAAGCCCCAAATCCCGCCGTCATTTTGCCCTTAACCTTCACGATATCACTACGCTTAATTGAGTTTTTATCTGGCGTCGTCATCCAAATTTGTCCCGGCAATTTTTCATTATTCATCTGCAGATTGCCCAATCTAAGAACCGTTTGGCTATTTTTATCGAGATCAGGATCCTCCAAAACTTGGCCCTGGATAATTGCGACTTTTCCGATTAACGAATCATAAACCTCCACGCCTTTTCTGCCGATTTCACCGCGCCAAAGACCAACCAAAACTCCAGAAATAATTGCTAAAATCACAAAAAATCGCCAGCGCCAAATTGCCACGATTACAAAAATAGTCAGCCCGATCAATAAAAATAATGAGTTCGCCACAAACGACCGCGGTATGTAATGGATGGAAATTACGCCAATTGTCAGACCGAGGCACCACACCGCCACCAACCAAGAAATATGCAACTTCTTAAATAGCCAACTATTCATACTTAAAGTATATCTGGATCCGAAGCCATAAAAAAGACTCCGCCAAGGGAGTCGATTTCAAATTTGGAGGGTCCACCGGGGCTTGAACCCGGGACACCCTGCTTAAAAGGCAGGTGCTCTAACCAGCTGAGCTATGGACCCATTCGGAATATCCGCTTTCTTCATCCTAGCACAAACCAACACAAAGGTCAATGCTTAGCGAGTTTATGTCCACCAGTATGTAGTGAAAAAATGTCAATTAGACCGCACACCAGACCAAACGTAGCCACATACCGCCAATTATTCGCGAAAATCTTATACAGCTCCAGCGCCTGTCCGTCTAATGATATATATTTTCCCAGAGGGACAACCAATAGCGCTGCTGTCAAGAACGCGATTCCCACCGCCGAGACAATTCTCTCATGTTTTTTCTGATATCTCGGACCACTTAAAAGAAGCATAATTAACGGAACCAACGTTAAGACTAATCCCGAAATTACACCATTTGGCAATAAACCAGTTTCCAATTTCAAGCCGTCCAGCACCCCCGTCAGCCAGCTACCCCACCATTCTGATAGTAAAAATCCCGTCGCCAACGACAACGCCAATGGACCGAATCTTCGAGATGAAACAAATGCAACCGCAAAAACCGCTACTAAAATTGCTCCAAATAAAATTATCACACTCATTTATCCTCCTCCAAATCAAATTTTACCTGTGACCCAACTGTAGCGCTTGCCCGCTTAGCAACTCCCGCCTTCACCTCCAACACGTACTTTGCCGGAACCGGTGGCGCATATTTTTCATGCGGCTCAGCGTCTGGCTTGACGTTATGTTTTACATAGACAACGCGCTTTTTATCATTGATCCAAATCATATCAACCGAAAACTTCATATCTTTCATCCACATTTTATGACGATCGTTATGGTCAAACACGAACAGCATAGCATAATTCTCATCAATCCCCAGTCTTCCAGACAGGCCTTTCCGCTGCGATTCTTCGTCATTAGCAATTTCCGCCCGAAGCATTGTCTTATTAAGGTAAATCATTTCCGTTTTTGGCGAAACCGTTCGAAAAGCATAAAAAATTGCCCCACCAATAACCATTAGCATACCGCAGATAAATATCCATTTGATGACAGTTTGAGTTACTGTCGAGTGACGAGGCTCGTCCATAGACCTATTATAACAAGTTTATGCTTAAGCGCCGATTTTATCTTTTTTATTGCCACGCTTGGCGTTTCGATCGATGTATTCAATTATCTTTCCAGCCACATTTCGGCGAGTAATTTTCTCAATTCCAAATCCTGGACTAGCGTTAACTTCCAATACTAAAGCGCCACGGCTTGATCTCATAAAGTCGACTCCAGCAACCGTTAGTCCCATTGCCTTAGCGGCTTTCACACACATTTTACGTTCAGAATCTGTCAATTTTATACTGGTTCCCTCGCCGCCCTTGTGCAAATTGCTACGAAAATCATCGTCCAAACTCTGACGCTTCATACTAGCCACCACTTGACTGCCAACCACAAACGCACGAATATCGACACCAGCCGACTCTCTAATAAATTCCTGAAGCAGCACGTTTGTACCGTCCGAGTTGGTCAAATAAAATGCCTGCAGAACCGACTTGGCAGCCTTTTTAGTTTCCGCCAGAACCACGCCATTTCCGTGCGTACCACGCGCCAACTTAATAATCGCTGGCATACCACCGATCTCTTCAATAAGCGAATCAATGTCAGTTGCGTTTCGAGAAAAGACCGTCTTCGGAATCGACACTCCTGCTTTAACTAATAACTGCGTTGAGCGCAATTTATCCCGCGCCCTAGTAATTGCAATCGAGCGATTCATGAAAAACGCCTTCGGATACATCATCTCCAATTGACGCAAAACCGCTGTTCCATACTTTGTCATGTGGCTCGCGATTCGCGGAATCACCACATCAAAATCACCGATTTCCTTACCTTTGTAGATGACCGTCGGATGCTTTTCATCAATTGAAACGTAGCAGTTTTTATACTTAATAACCTTAACTTGATGACCGCGCTTTTCAGCCTCTTCTTTCAGGCGAAGCGTCGAATAATTAATGTTGCCGTTGGATAAGATTGCAATTCGCATTATTTTTCTTCACCTTTCTGATGATATTTTTTATAAAATTCGTATGGATTCAATTTAACTTCTTCATTAAGATTAGCGGTTACGGACGGTTTTTTCCTGCGAACATTTTTTCTTGAGACATCCACTAGGAATTTTCCAGAAATCGACCGTCTGCCAATTAACACCGGAAATTCATTCTTCGACCGATCAGACAGATTCATCAGCATTTTAATTTTTCGCCCACTAATTTTTACCCAAAAGTGCGTTCGATAACGAATCTGCTCTTGCCCCATTGCAGAGCGCACTCTGGCTACAGAATAATCAGTCCTCTTAAATATCTTACCATTATAATACGGCGAACCTTCACCAAACAGAGAAAATTTCAGTACTCCATCTTTATCAATGCGAATATTGCTCGCCCAAACCGCACTGGAATCGGCGCCCGTATCAATTTTAGCTGGAACTCTTTGCGCTCGTTTGCCAAAATCTACAAACTCAGTTGAGCCAATAACGGTTTTTTCTTTCATACGTCCATATTATGGCATAATTTATGATATATATCAATATCTAAGCTATGCTTGCCTAAGAGAACAATCCTCGTTTTTTCGCGCCCTTAAATTGCTCCAAAAGCTCCTTCTGCTTTTTGGTCAATTTGGTTGGCGTATCAACAATAACACCCACAATATGCGGACCACGGGATTCACTATGTAAGTGTGGCACGCCATGACCTGACAACTTGAAGTCGGTGCCGCTCTGAGTGCCTGCTGGGATTTTCATCGTTATTACACCATCCACAGTTTCCACATCAATCTCCGTTCCCAGTGCCGCATCAACCATAGAAATATGTTCTTCGCTAAGAATAATATTACCCTCACGAGTGAATTTTTTATGCGCCTTAACGCGAATGTGGACATATAAATCACCTCTGCTACCACCGGCAACTGCTTCGCCGCGATCGCGCAGACGAATTGTCGCGCCATCATCAATCCCTGCCGGAATTTTAATAGTGATATCCTGATTTTGGCGAGTCGTGCCTTTTCCTCGACAAACTGAACATTCTTTTTCAGGAACTTTTCCCTTACCGTGACAAGTTTCACAAACAACCGCCTGCTGAATTTGCCCAAATAGCGAATTCATTGTCCGAGTTTGCTGACCCGCGCCCTTACAAGCTGGGCACGTTTTCATTCCAAATCCAGGCTCGGCGCCATCGCCATGGCAATGCTCACATTCAACATCCAGCATTAAACTAATTTTCTTTTCTACACCAAATACCGCATCCTCAAAACTTAATACTACACTAGTTTCAACATCACGCCCACGCGAACGACCATTGCCGGCGCCACCAGTTGCGCCACCGAAGAATTGGCTAAAAATATCACCTAGTCCACCATCACCAAAATCAAAGTGAACGTTTTGACCGCCGAATCCGCCAAATCCTTCAAACGGATTACCAGAAAAACCGCCACCAGACGCGCCACCAACGCCAGCATGACCAAATTGATCATAGCGCTGTCGTTTCTGTTTGTCTTTCAGAACTTCATAAGCTTCATTAATTTCCTTAAATTTAGCCTCGTCGCCACCCTGTTTGTCAGGATGATATTTAATTGCTAATTTACGAAAAGCCTTTTTTATCTCATCTTCAGAAGCGGTCTTTGGAACGCCCAATATTTCATAATAATCACGCTTGCTCATACCTTATATATTATACGCGTTTAGCACTCTCAGCGCAAGAGTGCTAAGTCCAAAAAAGGCCGCTCTTTTTATCGAGCAGCCTTCTTTGTAAATACGTTAAATTTTATTTTTCGTCGACAATTTCGCCTTCGACTGGCTCGTCTTTATCAGACTTTTTGTCGCCAGCTTCGTCAGCTTTTTTATCGTCGGCTGATTGTTGATACATCTTAGCCCCGATTGGCATAATCGCGTCGTTCAAGGCTTTAATTGCAGCGTCCAATTCGTCCTTATCTTCAGAATCTTTGTGCTTTTCAGCCTCTTCGACGGCCTTTTCAATCGCTTGCTTGTCGTCGTCAGAAATCTTATCCTTGAATTCGTCCGGCATTTTCTTTGCCTGATAAATAGCGTTTTCAAGCTGATTCTTCGTGTCGACAGTTTCGCGCTTTTTCTTGTCTTCGTCCGCGTGAAGTTCGGCTTCTTTTTGCGCCTTCTCAATATCTTCCTTACTCATATTGCCAGAGTTTTGAATGGTGATTGATTGCTCTTTGCCTGTTCCCTTGTCTTTAGCCGTAACATTAAGAATACCGTTGGCGTCAATGTTAAAGGTCACTTCAATTTGAGGCACACCGCGTGGTGCTGGCGCAATACCATCAAGCACAAAACGGCCCAAACTCTTATTGTCATTAGCAAACTCGCGCTCACCCTGAAGAACGTGAATTTCCACCTGAGGCTGGTTGTCAGCAGCTGTCGAGAAAACCTCGCTCTTGCTTGTTGGAATCGTCGTATTTCGATCAATCAACTTCGTCGACACGCCGCCCATCGTCTCAATTCCAAGAGAAAGTGGAGTCACGTCCAGAAGTAACACGTCCTTAACGTCACCAGCCAAGACGCCACCTTGAATTGCAGCACCAACAGCCACAACCTCATCTGGGTTCACGCCTTGCATTGGATCTTTTCCAAAGAAATTCTTTACGCGCTCGACCACAGCTGGCATACGAGTCATTCCACCAACCATAACTACATTGTTAATGTCGGACTTAGAAAGCTTGGCATCCTTCAGAGCCTTTTCTACTGGACCATCCAAGCGATCCAATAGATCCTTAACCAAATCTTCCAACTTAGCGCGACTCAAGCTCATCTCAAAGTGTTTCGGACCATCAGCATCGGCGGTAATAAATGGAATGTTGACTTCATATTCCGTAACTGTTGACAATTCTTTCTTCGCCTTTTCAGCCTCGTCCTTTAGGCGTTGCATCGCTGCATTGTCTTTACGTAAATCAATTCCTTCCTTTGATTTGAAGTCGTCCAAGAAGTAATTGACAATAGCGTTGTCGAAATCCTCACCACCAAGGTGTGTATCACCATTGGTTGCCTTAACTTCAAATACGCCGTCACCCAGTTCCAGTACCGACACATCAAACGTACCACCACCAAGGTCGAACACTATGATGGTTTCGTCGTTTTTACCCTTTTCTAGACCGTACGCCAAAGCCGCAGCTGTTGGTTCGTTGATAATACGCTTAACCTCCAATCCAGCAATTTTACCAGCATCCTTAGTTGCTTGGCGCTGTGAATCGTCAAAGTAAGCTGGCACCGTAATCACTGCTTCCGTTACTTTTTCACCCAAGAAAGCTTCGGCGTCAGCCTTGATTTTACTAAGAATCATTGCTGAAACTTCTTCTGGCGTATATTCCTTATCGCCCATTTCGACTGCCACGCCAGTACCTTTTTTAACAATCTTGTACGGCATGATGTCCAAGTCTTTTTGCACTTCCTTGTCGTCAAATTTACGACCAATCAAACGCTTAACGCCGTAAATCGTGTTTTTTGGGTTTGTTACACGCTGACGCTGAGCAACTTGACCGACGAGTCGTTCGCCCTTTTTATTAACCGCAACCACAGATGGCGTAGTACGATTACCTTCGGCATTAGAAATTACCTCTGGTTTTCCAGCTAGCATATACGCAAACGCACTGTTAGTTGTACCGAGGTCAATACCAATAATTTTACCCATATGATTCCCCTTTCTATTATGATCACATCTGGTCTATATCTTATATTCATTCTAGCACTCTTTCGTGGCGAGTGCCAACTATCTCAGTATAAATAATTAGCACTCTCATGTCAAGAGTGCTAAACGTAGTTTTTTCTTAATCAAATTACTTACGAGCAACTTTTACCATTGCGTCGCGAATAACCGAACCGTTCAAAGTATAGCCGGCGCGAAGTTCCTCGGCAATAACTTCCTTGTCACCATCCGTCGATTCGTCAAATTGAACAGCCTGATGAAATTCAGGATTAAACAAAGTTCCGGGTTTGGCGTCAATTTTTTCCAAACCAATCTCCTTCAATTGCTTGTCAAGCTGCTTACTCAGACCAGCCACGCCCTTAACCCACGCATTATCTTGAAGTTCCTCTGGGACGTTAGCAACGGCTCGCTCAATTGTATCAATAACTGGCAATAATTTCATCACCGACTTAGTTTGACCCAACTCATGAGCTGATTGTTTTTCCGCTTCCACGCGTTTACGATAATTCTCAAAATCCGCTCGAGTTCGCTGCAAATCCGACGTCAGCTCAGCAACTTCTTTCTCTAAATCTTCAGCTTTTTTATTCTTCGTCATTTTTTCCTCCTTTTAGCCGCTACAAGACTTCTTCCAACATCGCACCCGTACGACGCACCAGCTCCATCGTTCGACGATAATTTTGTCGCGTCGGACCAATCACACCGATGTAATTATCGCCACCAGACGATGACTTAAATTTACTTATAATCAACGTAGCTCCGCTACTTTTACCAATTGGGTTTTCGCTACCAATAAACACATTTAGCGGTTCGTCCGGTGCCGCTTCACGCAGCCACGGTTCGATATTGTCAATCAATTTAGCAACCGCCTGAACGTGATCGCCGTCACCAAACTCTGGCTGACTAAATAACTGAGTCATTCCGTTCATATACAAGCTCGAGCCAAATGACGCAAAACCAAAATTGCCAGTCATTTCCACCAAACCATCAACCGCTCTACGAATCGCTTTGTCTGAAGTATCAACATTTGAATTGACGTGCGCCTCAATTGCCTTCGTACTGCTATCAATACCACTCGGCAATTCCGTCATTTGCGCCGCCGTGATTCCATTGACATAAAAACGATATCCCTTATCTGTCGGAATTCGACCTGCGCTCGTGTGGGGCGCCTCAATAAATCCCATCTCCTCAAGTTTTGCCATTTCACTGCGAATCGTGGCGCTACTCACGCCAAACAGTTTGGCTAGCGTTACACTACCAACTGGCGCCGCAATTTCAGCGTACTGCTCGATAATCGCGACAAGGATTGCTTGTTGACGTTCGGTCATAGTCCAATTATATCGCAAATCTGGCACTCATACAAGCAGAGTGCCAAGCCTTATCGTCTTTCCGTAAAGTAGCGCGCCGCATCTGAAGAGAACAACATCATGATCATAATATGCACGCCAATTGAGATCAAAAGCAGCATAATCGACGCATTAATTCGACCAATTGTCACAGACAGAGATTCAGTAACGATAGCTAATGTCGCCACAGAAAGCAGTGAGATTCGCGCCCGATTACTTCCTCGAAGTAGCAGCCCAACCAACAAGATTTCCGCCACGACCAATAACACATTAAAACCAGCCATCATTGACAGCATGGTGTTCGCGGCATTTATATCAATTCCATCAATATTCGCAACTTGCACCAAAGTCGTCGGCCAGCTAGAAAAGTCCACCAGCATTTGCCCGATTGTGAATAACGACGCCAGAATCATTAGTCCGCCGCCAATTAAAATCTGCGGTGGTCGGCGACTCCAAAGCTCTTCCAATAAGGTTTCGTGATTTCGCGGATGACGATCATAAATTGTTCCGTCCATAATCACTCCGAGCCGCGTTGAAGTCGCGACATTATCTTCAGCCTTTATCCAACTGACTTCCAAAATCGGTAAATCGCCATCGGTGCGAATGGAATCTCCAAGACCATTGCGCGAATGATAGCCCGTTGAAAAATCCTTTAATATCGTCACTCTAACATTTTTATTGTTACTTTTAACCGACTCAATGATATAATCTCGTTCAATATCAATATTCTCGTCAATCTTATGTGTGAACTGAAAAGTAAATAAAGAAAAGCCAATACTCTTATCGTATGTACCAGCCGCCAACCAATCAACTCGATGACCACCAGGAAGAAGCCAACCAGTTGGGCATCGCCAAAACCTAACATGATGACGACGCCTTGGATTGCCGTCAACTTCCTGCTGATAAGCAAAGTCCTGCCGCCTACCGAACAAAAACGCTGGCGACACTGGTGCATTTGGATAACTACGACCGCTCAGCACCGTAAGCACCATTTTCCAAGCCGACCTTGGAGTTATATCATCCGCCAAAACCCAACCAGCCTCAGTCATTGCCTTATGGAGCTTTTCTTCCGAGCCGCGCACACTCAAATTGACAGGGTCACTTAATACTCCGTCTGCCGTTCGCGTCCTGCCAATAAAATAGTTCGGCACGTACATATTACTCAAAATTCGATGAAGCCTAGGCAGCGCCAAATATGCCACAATTATCCACACAACAAAGAACAAGCCAACCAGCCACCAGCCGCCCGTCGCCCAGCCTTCTCTAAGCACTAACCACGCCAACCAAAACGACGCCAAACCTGCAAAGATAAAAAAGGATTGGTCTAACAATGTAGTCAAGGTCTTCGAGGAACGATCTTGCCTGGCTGCTATTTTTTTTGGAGTTTTTACCGAACTCATAGATTAATTATATCATTGAGAAGATTTCGAGCTACCAAACGCGCCTCGTCATCCTGACGCTTAAACACGTCGCCGCGCAAAATAATTTCCTCGGTCACTCGAATTGCTCGCTCCAAATCGTCATTAATAATCACGTGATAATACGGAACTTCAAGCGCATAAGCCAACTCTTTTATCGCCGAGGCATGACGCTTCGGCCACTCCGCTTGAAAATCTTCTTCGGTTGCGTAACGCTTTTTTAATCGCTCAATCCAAGTTTGGCTATTTGGTGGCACAATGAAAATCGCAATGCTATCTGGCGCCAGTCGCTCATATTCCTCCACGCCCTGAACGTCAATGTCGGTAATTGCCACACGGTTCTGATCATGCGCTAATTTTAACTCAGCCACCGACGTCCCATAAACCGTACCGTGTACAAACTTCGCCTCAATGAATTCATGATTTTGTAACATGTTTTCGGCAGTTTGCGAATCAATAAAATGATAGTCAATTCCATCTTGCTCGGCGCATCCGTTATTCGTGCGTGGAGCGCGCGTAGTGTGAGAAACAATATCGCGAAACTCTGGCGACTTCAGTAATTGTTTTTTTATCGTGTCTTTGCCCGCACCAGAAATTCCCGCGAGCAGCGCAATTTTCGTACTTTTGACCAACTCAATTGTCGATTCAGTCGGCTGATAATTTGTAATAAGATCTTCAATACTTGGCATAATATTTACCTATAATAACTCATCAAGTACAGATTGCCAATTAGGAAATTCAGAACTTCCAAAACGAATAAGCCGACCAGGAAACTCGCCCGCACCATTCGCCGTCCGATCGTCAATCAAAATATCGCCTCGACTCAAATTCTTTGCTGACGAAAAAATAACCTTACGGAAGAAAACATTATCCGAACCTTCGCCGCCAAAATACTTTTTCACCCACGCCAACTTATCACCCAAAGCCGTCGGATTTTCCCACGGAGAAGAAGATAAAATATATAAATCATATTTGTCTTTCAGGGCGTAAACCGCCTCAATAGCTCCAGGCACGGGTTCCATTAAAGAAAAAATTCCTGGAATATTATCGTGATGACCAGCAAACTCATCAATCAACTCAGGCGATATCTTCGTTAAAGCAGATTTGAAATCCGCCAAAACACCATCCATATCAATATAAACAATAGGTTTTTTCATAGTTAATCCCTTTTCAGCATCACCATAAACGCTTCGCTCGGTATGTCGACTTTACCAAAGCGTTTCATTCGTTTTTTACCGCGCGCCTGCTTGGCGAGAAGCTTCTTTTTACGACTGACATCGCCGCCGTAAAGATAGCCCGTAACATCTTTTCGATAAGCGCCAATATTTTCCCTGGCAATAAATTTACCGCCAATTGCCGCTTGCAATGAAACCTCAAAACTCTGACGCGGCACGACTTCCTTCAATTTCTTAACAATCTCACGCCCCAAATGCTGCGATTCCGACCGATGGCACATCACACTCAGCGAATCAACCATTTCGCCCGCCACATAAAAATCGACGCGCACCAAATCTTCCACTTGATAATCTGCCAACTCATAATTAAACGAACCGTAGCCGCTGGTAATAGATTTCAATTGGTCATAAAAATCCGTCAATAAATTCGCAAGTGGTGCCGCAAATGAAATCAGCGCCCGCTCGTCAATGTAACTCAGGTTTTTCTGGCGACCGCGCTTACTCACAATCAACTGGATCACCGCACCGATGTAATCCTGCGGCACAACAATTTCGCCATCAATCCATGGCTCGCGAATCTCTTTTATTTGCGCTGGGTCGGGCAATTCACTGGCGGATTTAATATCCAACTCCTCGCCATTCGTCAAACTAACTTGATAATCAGTACTCGGATTCGTAACAATCAAATCCAAATTATATTCACGCTCTAGTCGCTCGCGAATAATGTCCATATGTAGCAATCCCAAAAAACCGATTCGCACGCCATAGCCCAGCACTGGCGAATTCTCCGGCTCGAACTGTAACGCCGAATCGCTCAGACTCAACTTTTCAATTGCCTCTTTCAGGTCATTGTAGTCTTCATTGGACACCGGGAAAAACCCCGCATAAACAAACGGCTTAACTTCTTTATAACCCGGAAGTGGTTGGACGGTAATTTCTTTGGTCATAACTATGTATTATTATATCAGCTCAGCGTTCTTGTATAAATGCACAGTAAATCGCTCCTTGCAATGCCTACTTATTCTCAGCAAATTATTCCTTACACACTAAGGTCTAGCCTATAACTGCTCAAAAATCTTATGAGCTTGATTCTTGCCAATAGCCTGAACCAGTTCAGCGTAACTCATCCACCGACCGCGCTTAGCTTTGTCACGACGATAGTCCTTCTCATCAGTAATATCACCCTTAACTATCACATCAACATTACGCCAGGCGACCCAAGGCATGTCATCGCTCAAAAAGCTATAATCTAGATGAATATAATTTTCGTTGATCAGTTTATAGTCTGACGATGAAAATCCGCGCGCATACAACTCGCGGAGAATAGAATCTGCTAGTCCAGTAAAGTTGTCAGCAATGACATACAAAAAGTCATCGTATTCTTCACCAAGTTCGTATGATCGCCCATTCATAAAAATACTATACGAATCATCGCCAACAATTTTCTCATCTAACCACACACGACGGTCGCGTGTTATCGGAATTACGCGACATCTAATCTTCTCTGTAAAGTTTTTGAAGTTACTCATAATTGCCAACAACAGATATATCAATACCTATTTCGTGCATTTTATTACATCTGCGCTTTTCAATACAGTATATACTATTTCCACTGTCGCGTCTGGTTGATCTTGTGCTTCTCAAAATACACTTCCGCCAAATTGACGTCAAACCGATTTGCCAATTCCATCAAATAGTTCAGCACGTCCGCAAACTCCTCGCGCAGATTGTCGTGGTTATCAGGTCTTTTTTCTCCCTTAAATCCTGTCTCTTTGCGAATCGCCTTCGCCAGCTCGCCAACTTCCTCGGCTAACAATAAGAATACTTCAGTGACAGAATTTTTATCCCAACCTTTCTCCTTACAAGTTTGATCGAGGTGTTTTTGTAATTCAGTTAAGCTTATTGTTTGTAGATTCGTGGTTTCCCTTTTTAATCTTAATTAACTTACACTTGATGGAATATAAACATAGCAGGAAGCAAGAATCTGCTCGCTATCCAATCCTATTTTTAATTACTATTATACTCTGATTTATCAAACAATATATCACTTTGGTTAAATATTTTTTCCTGTGATAGTCCAAAATCTCTACCAGCAACTTTTTTATGAAGTTGCTGGTTTTGTTTATATAACTTTTATAAAGAAGTAATAAAAGTTAAACCGCCTAATATCACTCCCGCTGCATTGGGAATGATGAGGATCCAGTCTTTTTTAGGTTCTTTTGTCCAACCATAGATTACCCAAATTAAACAAGAAACTGCTGCAAATAGTGGTTGGAATGGTTGAGCTTTTTCTCCTTGTAAGTTAGCGATAATTTGTGGAATATATGCAATAAAGACAAGGATCCCAATAAAAGCTCCAATAGATCCGACAAAGCGATTAATTTTTTGTTTAGACATATAATACCTCATGAGGTTTTATTATATTATAAAGGAAAAGATGCTGTCAATAATTTTGTGTAAACACTCTAGTAGAGTCTTCAAACAAAGTAACTAAGTAACGTTCCAGAGCCTCCTCGTTAGGAAAAAGAA